>NZ_VPCP01000084.1:0-12834 GCF_013418145.1 Acinetobacter sp. YH12201
AAAGTGGAATATGCCTATTCGCGACTGGCGTTTAGCCATGAGCCGCTTTATTATTGAATTCGGTGACCGCTTAAGCAATCACCTTTAAATTTATGAAAAGCAATTACACAAAATTATTTACAGGCTCGTCACGACCATTGCGGTACATGTCATTGCGTGCATCTTGAAAGGTTTTGTTTCCAAACTGTTTTTCAATTTGTACTTTGGTGCTTGGAGCACATAAAACATCATTCCAGCCATGCTCATCTTTGACAATCGATGCCATGACCCGGCCGAGATCTGAATACAGCACATGGCCGGTGCTTAAAAATGCGGTATGCTGCCCTTTTAGACTGTCGGGCATGTTGTAGCGTTCCAGCTTATCTTCAGCATTAACACAGAACAGGGAAACGTTGGCATTGGCACCAAGTGCCTTGAATTGTAGAATTGCGCCTTTTTGAATGCGGCCCGACCAGTGATGCCCGCCTGGCAGGATTTCAGTCCATAAAGTCTGATTGTTATGATAGTCGCCCATTTGCTTGACCTCTCTAAGGTTTTTGTTCCAACCTCCCGGGCTTTTATCCCTCCGTGTAGCTCTGTTTTTATCAAAACTAAGCCGTGAACTCTCGGTCTCAGACACAGTATTTTTGCAAATAACTGCCCAAATAACTGCCGGAACCCTAGATCACTTTATGATGGATAGATAAATGCAAATGACGTGCCAGTTTAGTATTACGATTTTTTGTATTTGTAATACTGACATCAGTCTTTATATTCTAGAATTGTTGTTGACATAGAACTTGGCAATAAAAGCTGTTGTTCTATTAATGAGATAAAATTTGCATAACCTTAGCAAAGTTAAACATATTCAAGGTCCAAAAACGATGACGATGACTCGGGATTGCTGTCTTGACTTCGAGCAGATGATAAATAGATGCTCTACGATGAAGCATAGGTTAAATCATTTATTTCGAGATTCTCTATTAGATCTATTGAAAAAATCTCTTTTAATCATTTCCGTGCTGTAAATTGCAGCAATCAAATTCAGACCTAAACCCATACCTTTACATCAATTACGGTAAGGTGTAGCAAAAATTCTGAAAATGTTTAATTTAGCATTTACATACTCAAGTCGAATGCGATATTCGCCAATTTCTCAATTAATCTGCTTATGCAAGAAGGTTAATGGATTGTTTTACTGGCTTTGAATGGGCTTAGGCATCTTATCCCTAATTGGCCGAAAGCCTGCTCTACCCTTTATCAACAAGCATAAAGGCTTGATCTCTTTGCTTCCAGCGCTGTTATTTAAACCATTGAAAATTATGTGTTTCTTGTACGAGACTGATGGAAATCATCCGTATCGTTATTCTTTCAGTCTTGGAAAAATTATTTCCAAAACCGAAAGAAATATCCATTTCATTGCTACATTATTGAATAACTTCAATTTGATTCATATTAAAGGCTGGATAAATCGGTTTCTGTTGCATTTTTTACCATCACTTTGGAGTGGGGAATACTGAACTTGTCACGCTTCATAAAACATGTACAGAAAATCGCAAATATAGCCATGCCTATAATATAGCCAATAATCAAATGAGGACTCCCCCCACCCACACTCAAAAGCTTAGTTGCAATTAAGGGAGCTAAGCCTCCGCCAATGACTCCGGCAAACTGCACAGAAATTGAAATACCACTATATCGAATTTCGGTCGGGAATTGTCGAGCAAACAACTGGGATTGCGGTGCATACATGAGCGGGAAAACTACACCAATGGCCAATACGATTGCAGTCCAGACCAAGAGTGGGTCTTTTGTATCCAACATACTAAAAAATGGATAACAATAAAGTGTAAGGACCACCAGACCAAACATAAACATATTTCTTTGACCCACCTTATCTGAGAGATGTCCAAATAAAGGCGTCATAATCATAATCAAGCCACCTCCACAAATCGTGGCAAATAGAATGTCTTGACGGGGAATTCCCAGTTTTGTGGTGGTATAGGCGAGGGCGAAGGTAGAAGCAATATAGAACCATGCATTCTCAGCGGCACGAGCAAAAATAATGGTTAAAAGCTCTCGAGGATGATTTTTAAACACTTGCAAAGCCGGTACTTTAATCTCTTGCACCTGGTCTTTCATTTTTTCAAAATCGGGGGATTCTGGCACTTTGACCCGTATATACCAGCCAACGCCCAATAGAACAATACTGGCAAGGAATGGAATTCGCCACCCCCAACTAAATAGACTGGCTTCTGGCAGCATAGACACCAATCCCAGAGCAATTGATGCGAGCATCAGTCCACCACCCGCACTGGCCTGAGGTAAGCTACCCCAAAATCCCTTGCCTCCTTCAGGTGCATGTTCAACTGCCATTAAAACAGCACCACCCCATTCTCCTCCCATAGCCATACCCTGAATAAAGCGCAGGATAATCAGACACACGGTCGCCCAATAACCAATACTTTCATAGGTCGGCAATAAACCAATAAGCACGGTGGGAATACCCATCATAATCAGCGTAGTCAATAACATGGCTTTACGGCCAATTTTGTCTCCAAAATGACCAAATACAATGCCTCCCAGAGGCCGACCAATAAAGCCAACAGCGTAAGTCGCAAATGCAGCCATGACCCCCATCAATGGATCTAGATTAGGAAAGAAGAGTTTATTAAAAATTAATGCGGCCGCAGCACCGTAAATAAAAAAATCGTACCATTCAATGGTGGTACCCACCATACTGGATATACCCGCCAAACGGTGTGAAGGCTTTTTAGCTTGAGCATGTAATTCTTGTCCGGGTTTCATATCTATCCCTCTTATATTTTTAAGCTGTGTCATCCGTGACCCACTTTGTTATTTAAAATAAACTCCGATTATTTATAACAAAGCGAATCTATATGCTGCTTGGTCCAGACTGGCCAGCATTTTTCCAGCGTTTTTTCAAATTCTGCATTGTCTGTTTGCCACTGTGGATTTTTGTCTTTATCAATGATCAGTGCCCGTACTCCCTCGATAAAATCACCCTGCTCTAACCAGATATCCTGCAAATCCCGTTCTAACTGCATACATTTTTCCAGCGATAGGTTCTGGCCGGCCTGCTGTAATTTCAGGCTGATCTGTTTGGCCATCAGCGGACGCTGCTGCAAGATGGCCAGCATTTTATCCGCCCACTCCTGCTCCGTGGCATCGCTTGCATGGGCCAGACTGTGTTCAATCTCATCCAGGTTCTGATAGGCAAAATGCTTGTGAATAGACGCTATCCGTTTTTGTAATTCTCTTTCTTGCGGATGGGTGATAAATGTACTGATGATTTTGGGGATTTCCACCGGGTTTAAAATAGGCGCAGCGCTCAATGCCGCTTCTAACTCAGCAAAACGCTCACTCGGAACATGATAATCAACCAGATCCAGATACAGCGCATCACTGCTGCTGATCTGTTCACCGGTCAGTGCCATATATACACCGACTTCATCCAGTCTGGACAGAAAATGGGTGGCACCGACATCCGGGAAAAAGCCAATCGCGGTTTCGGGCATGGCAAAACGTGATTTTTCACTAGTGACCTTAATATGACACGCCTGCGCCAGTCCAAAGCCACCACCCAAGACATAGCCATCCATCATCGCGATCACAGGTTTGGGGAAATGACGCAGCGTGCTCAGCATGGCATATTCAGTAGCGAAAAAATCCTGATATCCGGTATTTCCGGCCTGATAGCTGTCATACAGATAGCGGATATCGCCTCCGGCACAGAACGCTTTCGGACTGTTGGAATTGATCAGCACGGCTTGTACCTGCGGATCATGACGCCACTGATCGAGTTGTGCCTGAATACCCTGAATCATCGGCAGGGTCAAGGCATTTAAATGGCTGCTACGGTCCAGGCTGATGATGCCCAGACCTCCTGCGACCCGAATGTCTAAGTTGTTATCATCACTCATTATTTTTGTTCCTATTATGATTTTTATTGATGGGTAAATTGGGCTGGGCGTTTTTCTACAAAGGCCTGCATGCCTTCTTTTTGGTCAGCACTGGCAAAAATGGAATGGAAAACCCGGCGTTCAAAACGCAGACCTTCGGCCAGACTGACTTCAAAGGCCCGGTTAATCGATTCTTTAATCATCATGACTGCCGGCAAGGATTTCTCGGCAATTTTTTCCGCCGCTTGCAGGGTGTGTTGCAGCAGTTCTTCCTTGGCAAATACCCGGGCCACCAGACCGCTTTGCTCAGCTTCCTGCGCTCCCATTTGCCGTGCAGTCAGGCACATTTCCATGGCTTTGGCCTTGCCAATGGCAAGTGTTAAACGCTGGGTGCCGCCAATGCCAGGCAACACACCTAAGGTGACTTCAGGCAGACCAAATTTTGCATTGTCGGCACAATAAATAAAGTCGCACATTAAAGCCAGCTCACAACCACCACCCAAGGCATAGCCACTGACCGCGGCAATCAATGGCTTACGACGCTGCGCAATCCGGTCGGCCAGACTGAAAAAATCGTCCAGATAAATTTGCGGAAAAGTTAAATCGGCCATTTCCTTAATATCGGCACCGGCAGCAAAGGCTTTTTCCGAACCGGTAATCACGATACAGCCGATGGCCGGGTCTTTTTCTAGCTGATCCAAGGCCTGATTGACTTCAACAATCAGCTGGTTATTCAGTGCATTTAAAGCTTGCGGGCGGTTTAGGGTAATCAGTCCTACGCCGTTACGTTGTTCGAGTAAAATCGTTTGCCATTGCATGATAAAAATCCTTTTTCATTCCTTATAAACTGCGTGCAATCACCAGACGCTGAATATCGCTGGTGCCTTCATAGATCTGACAAATCCGCGCATCGCGATAGATGCGTTCAATCGAAAAATCTTTCAGATAACCGTAACCGCCAAAAATCTGTAAGGCTTTGGAGCAGACACGTTCCGCCATTTCCGAAGCAAATAATTTGGCCATGGAGGCTTCAGTCAAACAACTTTCGCCGGCTTCCTTTTTACGGGCCGCAAAATGCACCAGTTGACGTGCCGCTTCAATTTCGGTGGCCATGCTGGCCAGCCTGAATGCAATTGCCTGCTGCTCAAAAATCGGTTTGCCAAAGGCCACGCGGTCATGTGCATATTTGCTGGCTTCTTCTAAAGCGGCACGCGCCAGTCCGACGGCTTGTGCGGCAATGCCAATCCGTCCACCTTCCAGATTGGCGAGGGCGATTTTCAGGCCTTCACCTTCTGCACCGAGTCTTAAACTTTCATGAATGCGCACATCGGTTAAGGCTATCTGACAGGTATCCGAAGCATGCAGGCCCAGTTTTTCTTCCACCCGGATCACTTCATAGCCTGGGGTGTCGCGTGGCACTAAAAAGGCACTCATGCCTTTTTTTCCCGCAGATGGATCGGTCACGGCAAAGACAATAATCATCCCGGCGTTGTTCCCGGAGGTAATAAACTGTTTGGCGCCATTGATGATGTAGTGCTCGCCGTCTTTGACCGCACGGGTTTTAATGGCAGCAGCATCCGAACCGGTATGTGGTTCGGTCAGGGCAAAGGCACCAATCATTTCGCCTTGGGCCAAAGGTTTTAAAAATTGCTGCTTTTGCTGCTCTGTCCCGAACTTGAGAATCGGTACACAACCGACCGAGTTGTGCACGCTCATAATCGCAGAGGTGGCACCATCGGCTGCGGCAATTTCTTCCAACGCCAACACATAAGCCAGTGTGCCTGTGCCGGAACCGCCCCATTCCTCGGGAATCAGCATCCCAAGAAAACCCAATTCTCCCATTTGAGCCAATGCATCTTTGGGAAAGATGCCTTTTTGATCCCACTCGCCGGCATGTGGTTTAATCTGTTCCTGGGCAAAGCTCTTGGCCATGTCCTGAATCAGTTGTTGTTCTTCCGTAAATTGCATTGATTCTTCCTTCAATCTCTTTAATTCGATCTTTTATTCAATCTGCTGAATTTGGCTGGTTTATGCATTCTTCGCTTGTTGCTTGTTAATTTCCTGATTACGCAATAAGAAACGTTGAATCTTGCCACTCGGGGTTTTCGGAAGTTCAGTGACAAACTCGATCAGGCGCGGATAGGCATGGGCAGACAGTCGCTTTTTCACAAACTGACCCAGTTCCTGTTGCAGCTCGGCAGTTGCAGGAGAATGGCTGGCCAGAATCACAAAAGCTTTAATGATTTCGGTCCGCTCTGGGTCAGGTACACCAATCACTGCCGCTTCGATCACCGCGTCATGCTCCAGCAAGGCACTCTCGACATCAAACGGACCGACGCGATAGCCTGAGGTGGTAATGACATCATCACTGCGCCCGACAAAACTCATACTGCCATCAGCATGAATTTCCGCAGTATCACCAGTTAAGTAGTAATCACCGACAAAAGGCGATTTACGGCTTTCTTCATAGCCCGAGAACCACATCATTGGGGACTGGCTGATATCCACCGCCAGAATACCCGGAACGTCAGCTGCCAATTCATGGCCCTGTTCATCCACGACGGCAATCCGGTAACCCGGGCTGGCAAAGCCTGCCGAACCTGAACGCACCGGATGTTCCAGCGCATGATGGTTACACACCACCATCCCGACTTCAGTCTGGCCATAATGATCATAAATCGGCACATCCAGCACTTCTTTAAACCAGCGGATCACTTCCGGATTTAACGGTTCCCCGGCACTACTCACGACGCGCAACTTGCCGCGCAGCTGGGCCATCTGGGCAGGGTCCGCTGCCATCATCATGCGGTAAGCGGTCGGTGCACCAGCCAGATTGGTGATGCCATATTCCTTGACAATATCGCAGACACTTTCAGCATTAAAACCGCCTTCATAAAACAGGGTCGAGTGTCCGAGCAGTAAAGGCCCGGTAATCGCATAGTACAAACCATAGGCCCAGCCCGGATCGGCAATATTCCAGAAGGTGTCATCCTTGGTGAGACCGATGGCATTGTGCATA
This sequence comes from Acinetobacter sp. YH12201, assembly GCF_013418145.1. Taxonomy (NCBI): domain Bacteria; kingdom Pseudomonadati; phylum Pseudomonadota; class Gammaproteobacteria; order Moraxellales; family Moraxellaceae; genus Acinetobacter; species Acinetobacter sp. YH12201. Next base: position 6,922 of record NZ_VPCP01000084.1, read on the forward strand.
TAGCCGGCAAAAGCAATCAGCGCTTTTAGCGGAACCTTTAACGGTTTGGCTGGTCCAGTCGTGCCCGAGGTAAACATCAGTAAAAATGGCTCATCGATACCAAGCATTTCCAGTTCACAGTTTTCCGCTTGCCGGTTCAGCACCCTCCAGAAGCTGAGATCCTGCGGATAGGCTTCTGCCTGCAGTTCAGCCTGTACCGTCACAATCGGGGGGCAGTGGCTAATCTCGGATAATTTCTCCCGATTGGCCAGGTCTGTGACTACCAGCTTGCTTTGTGCCAGCTGAATACGATGCTCAATAGCTTTAGGGCCAAAGGCAGTAAATAAAGGCTGATAGACTGCGCCAATGCGCCAGGTCGCCAAAATGGTAATGATCAGCTCCGGGGTGCGCGGCAACAAGCCGGAAACGCGGTCACCTTTGCCAATCCCCTGTGACTTTAAGAAGTTGGCAAACTGGCTGGAATATTTCTTCAGTTCACGAAAGCTGTATTTTTCTTTGCGGCCATCTTTGCCATACCAGTACAAGGCAATCGCATCGGAATCGGCATGCCGGTCACAACATTCATAACAGGCGTTTACCGCCTGCATCGAACCGGACAAATACTGCTTTGCCACCGCATCTAAATCAAAATTTTCAACCGTTTTTTGATAATCTAACATGTTCAACCTCAGCCTGAATTTATCGTTATTACTGACAAGGTATTGTTGATGAAGCGAATCCTTGCTCCATTGAATCATTAAGTTTTTAAGCAGGTGTTGTAGTGTATTGATGCATGATGCTGGAAAAATCCAGATGGGCATGACCGTCCTGACACAGCTGTTGATAGAGTTTTTGTACCATGCTGCCCAGAACCACCGGCTGCTCGGCCTGTTGTGCCGCATCGACCGCCAGACCCAGATCTTTCAGCATCAGTTGTGCGGCAAAACCGTCGGTATAACCCCGTGATGATGGTGCATTGGCACAGATATCCGGCCAGGGATTATAGATTTCAGAACTCCAGCAACGTCCGGTGGAACTGTTGATTACCCCAGCCAGCGCCTGCGGATCAATGCCTAATTTGGCCCCAAGCGCCATTCCTTCTGCAACCGCAGTCATGGAAATGCCCAGAATCAGGTTATTACAGATTTTCGCCACCTGTCCTGTACCCACAGCACCACAATGCACCAGATTTTTGCCCATACAGCTGAGGACTGGTTTGGCGGCTTCAAAGGTGGCAGCATCTGCACCGACCATAAAGGTCAATGTACCGTCTTTGGCGCCCAAAGTCCCCCCGGATACCGGTGCATCACAGACGCGAACCTGTTTGGCCTGCGCTACTGCGGCAATCTCCTGAATGGTTTGCGGGTCAATGGTGCTGCTATCGATACACAGGCTGCCCGCCTGAAGCACCTCCAGAATACCGTGTTCGCCTAAATAAACTTCACGGACATGCTTGGCGGCGGGCAACATGCTGACCACGACCTCTGCCTGCTTGGCAGCAGCTTGCGGGCTGTCACAGATGATGCCACCGGCTTGCGCGAAATGCTGTAGTGCTGTTTCGCTTAAGTCATAACCAAAAACCTGATGTCCCGACTTGAGCAGGTTCTGTGCCATCGAGCCGCCCATATTGCCTAAACCGATAAATGCAATCTTCATGCTGATGCTCCTTAACGCAGACTGATGGTGGTATTCACACCAGTGGTTTCCTGGTTGTCTTCAAACCAGCGGCTGGTAATTGTTTTGGTCTGGGTATAAAACTGCACTGCCTGTTTGCCATAAGGACCTAAATCGCCAAGCTTGGAACCGCGTGATCCGGTAAAGCTGAAGAACGGCACAGGCACCGGAATTGGAATATTGATACCGACCTGACCGATATCAATCTGGTTCTGGAAGGTGCGTGCCGTATTGCCATTTTGGGTAAAGAGTCCCACGCCATTACCAAACGGATTGGCATTAATCAGTGCAATCGCCTGTTCCAAAGTATCGACATGCATGATCGCCAGTACCGGACCAAATACTTCTTCCTTGTAAATGCGCATCTCGGTCGTGACCTGGTTAAAAATCGTGGGACCGACAAAATTACCCTGTTCATAGCCAGGAACCTGCACATCACGACCATCCAGCAGCAGTTCGGCGCCCTGTTCAACCCCACTGTTAATTAAATCTATGACACGCGCTTTGGCACGGGTTGAAATCACTGGCCCAACATCGGTATTCGGTTCATGTCCGGCATTGACCTTTAAGGTTTTGGTTTTATTGACCAGTTCATCGACCCACTGCTTGGTCTCACCGACCATCACCGCTACCGAAAGTGCCATACAACGCTGTCCCGCTGCACCAAAAGCTGCACCGACCAAGGCATTTAATGTCTGTTCCTTGTTAGCATCCGGCATCACCACCACATGGTTTTTGGCACCCATCATTGATTGCACACGTTTACCGTGCTGGCCTGCCAGATTATAGACATGCGTACCGACTGCGGTTGAACCGACAAAAGAGATGGCTTTGATATCACGATGGGTACACAGCAGATCGACCACCTCTTTACCACCATGCACCACATTCAGCACACCAGCAGGGATACCGGCCTGAATCGCCAGCTCAACCAGCATCATGGTCGACAGGGGATCCTGTTCCGAAGGCTTTAATACAAAGGTATTACCGCAAACAATGGCCATCGGAAACATCCAAAGTGGGATCATTGCCGGGAAGTTAAACGGGGTAATGCCGGCACAGACACCCAGCGGCTGCTGCAAGGTATAGGTATCGACCCCACGTGCCACGCCTTCCACATACTCCCCCATTTGCAGAGTACCGATAGAACAGGCATGCTCCACTACTTCCAGGCCACGCTGGATATCCCCCTCGGCATCGGCCAGGGTTTTGCCCTGTTCAGCAGTCAAGACCTGGGCAATGCTTTTCAAGTTACTGCGGATCAGGTCCTGCAGTTTCAGCATGATGCGCATACGGGCCTGAATTGGGGTTTGGCGCCAGCTGGCCAAGGCATTTTGCGCCGCCGCAATCGCAGCATTGACTTCTTTAGGGGTTGAGAATGGTACCTGACCCAAGACTTCCTGAGTCGCAGGATTGACAATATCTTGCCAATGAGTACTTTTTGAATCGACAAATTCACCATTAATCAATAATTTGGCCGTGGTGAATCCGGTACTTTGCTGTGGATGATGAATAGCGTTCATGGTCGCTCCGTGCTGGTTTGTTATTGTCGTTGTCTTTGCCTTTACTGGCTTTTTTAACGTATTTTTTTACGCTGTTTCAGCAGACTAACAAAGAACACTTTGACCACCAATAGAAATTGATGCACGATGGTTGTGCAAATATGCACAGCAATTTAACAGGATGTTAAATAGAAGATGAAAGTAGATTGGGATCATTTACGCTTTTTTTTAGTTTTGGCACGTGCTAAAACGCTCACCAATGCAGCCCGCCTGATTGGGGTCGAACACAGTACTGTGGCACGCCGGATTCAGGCACTGGAAAGTACCCTCGGTACGCAACTGTTTAAACGCGAAGCCAGCGGTTATGAGCTGACCTCGGAAGGTCTGGCGCTGGTCCCGCGTGTGGAACAGATGGAACAGTCCTTCATCCAGATTGACACGCGGCATGACCCCTTGCAAGGTCGGGTGCGTATCGGTGCACCGGAAGGATTCGGCACGGCATTTCTGGCCGGTCTGTTGGCGGAGTTTTCCCAGCATTATCCGTTGCTGACCATTGACCTGATTCCGGTGCCGAAAACCATCAAGCTCTCGCATCGGGAAGCAGATATCGTCATTTCCATCGACCGGCCCAAATCTGGGCCCTATATCATTACCCGACTTTCCAATTACTGTCTAAAGCTGTATGGCAGTAAACATTATTTACAACACAATCCGCCCATTCAAAAACTGGAGGATCTGAAACAGCACCGCTTTGTCGATTATATTGATGATCTGGTCTATAGCGCTGCACTGTATTCGCTGGAACGTTTACCTTTGCAGGTCAGTGCCTGTTTTCGCAGTAACAGCATTCTGGCACAAGAGATTGCAGTCCGGGCAGGTGCCGGACTGGCCATTTTGCCGAGATTTCTGGTGCATGATAAAAGCGAACTGGAAGAAGTTTTGGGTGATCAGCTGAGTTTTACCCATACTTTCTGGATGCTGACCCTGGTCGATTTGCAACATGAGCCCAGAATTAAGTTAGTGTGGGATTTTTTGCGTAAACAGGCCGATGTTCAGCAAGGACTGCTAATGGGCAGATAAATCACAGCTTGAATCTATTGCAATAACAACATCTTGATACAGCAAATGAACGGATCACAACAATCTAGATGCCAGCGAATTGTTAAATTAACTTGCGATGATGCATATAAACGTTAAAGAAAGACAGGAAAATAATATGAACATTCTGTTGACATACTCCCACCACTTTCGTTTTACCTCAAGTGGGGGGATTCTAAAAGCAAAAGCTCTTAGAACCTATCCAGAATATTTTCTATGCAAAAGTAGCCTTAAAAAGGCTAAATTAATGAACTGAAGGCTCGTATTTAGGTGCTTTTCACAGTTTTTCCAGAGCCTTCTGCATTTTTCTAACCAAGCAAATGATCTTTCCACAACCCAGCGTTGTGGAATGACTGCAAATTTATGTAATTCACTTCGTTTAGCAACTTCAACTCGGGCTCTGATTAAATTCTTAACAGCCAAATAAAAGGGTTCGCCTGTATAACCACCATCAACAAGTACAACCTCTACATTTTGTAAGGTATCTCTATGTATAGTTATGGCATCTAATGCACCTTGGCGATCCGTTTTATCTGCTGTCGTAACCAATATTCCATGCGGGAGACCTTGAGTATCAACAATAATATGTCTTTTAATGCCTGAAACTTTTTTACCAGCGTCATAGCCTTTATCACGTGCTGTATCTGTGTTTTTTACACTTTGTGAATCAATGATGATAAAGCTCGTTTGTTCTTTCCGTCCATTGCTGATACGGGCCTCGCCAACCACATTTTTTTAAAGCTTGCTCAAGTATGCTAGGTTCAGTTTCTGATGGTTTTTTATTCCAAATCGAGAAGTAATAATGCACAGTGCTTTTAGCTGGGAAGTCTCGAGGAAGCATACTCCATTGGCATCCACTTTTTAAAATATAGAGTAAGGCGCAAAATATTTCATAGACATCAACGACTCTTGGACGTGTTTGTTTTCTTCCGCTCAATAGTAACGGTTCAATTTCTTTAAAGGCTTCTCGACTAATGTCGCTGGGATATGGTTTTCTCATTGAATAATTTTAACAAATTCTTTTTTTAAGTGCTAAAAAAGAATGAAATTAATACTGGATAGGCTCTAATAAAAATGTTTGCATCTGTATTTTGCTTATCTTATTTAATTAAGAATAATATAATCTATTTTTAAGTATTATGTAAAACAATTCCTTCCTAATTTAGATACCTAATCGGTTCGGACTGCCACTATCTAAGCTCATTCCACTGAATCATCACTTTCTAATGAACTAATTCTTTCCCCAAAAAGGATTGTAGCAACCTCTCTAGTGAACACACTTTACCAAGCTATCCGATAAGCCTTAATTAAGTTCCCACTTAAAAATAAATGGGGACTTAATTCATGACTACAAATACCCATGCATGGGACGTAAAAACTGGCTGTTTTCAGGATCACTACGCAATGGCTAATGAGCTGTGAACACATGACGCTTACAGTCAGCGAAACTGAATGGACTGTATCCGTATCGTATGCCTATATGAGTGATTTATTCAGTATTGATGATGAAAAAATGACTTTATTGCACCAAACATAGAGGTGGTCCCACATGTTTGAACAACTAAAAGCTTATTTATAAGTGATACTCTGCTCTAGTTAAGCTACCTTATTTTGTTGTGGTAGCTGGTCATAGTAAAACTCATCTGGAGTCATTTTGTCC
>NZ_VPCP01000085.1:0-12566 GCF_013418145.1 Acinetobacter sp. YH12201
TGAAAACATTTAGAATATTAAGTGAACGCTATCGAAATAGACGGAAAAGATTCGGTTTACGCATTAACTTAATCGCTGCACTGGTAAACCGGATAAATTTTCAATAATGACTTTCGCAAGAGATCTAATATTTTGCTGAAACAAAAATTTAAATATTTTAATTCTAAAGACTTACTTTAATTTCAATGGTTCTTTCTATAATCAATGACAGAATCAACTACATCATTTATGGTAATTTATAGCCTCATCATACATTGTGATTTGGGGCGTTACATGGCTGTTCATTTTTTTCATACATCAGACTGGCACTTAGGACAATTCTTTTATAACCACTCCCGCCAGTATGAACATGAACAGTTTTTAAACTGGTTACTTCAACAAATCCAGCAGAAACAGCCCCATGCCTTACTGATCGCCGGTGATATTTTTGATGTCATCAACCCTGCATCTAGCGCACAAAAACAGCTTTATCAATTCCTAGCCGATGCACATGAACTTGCCCCGCATATGCAAACGCTAATGATTGCCGGTAATCATGACTCAGGATATCGCATTGAACAGGTCGAACCTTTACTGGAAAAATATAATGCTAAAACGGTGGGAGTGATTCATAAAAATGCGGCAGGCCAGATTGATTTAGACCGTTTGCTGCTGCCTATTTACGATCAGCAAAAACAGATTGTGGCCTGGTGTCTGGCACTACCGTTTTTACGTCCAGCAGAAATTACCGGTGTGAATGAACACACCAGTAATAGCCAAAATGCGATTGCCTACTTGCACCAGCAACTGATTGCAGAAGCTAAAAAACGTAAAACGGATAATCAGGCGCTTATTCTGATGTCACATGCGCATATGCAAGGCTGTGAAACGTCCGATTCGGAACGCCCGATTATTATTGGCAATGAAGAAACCTTATCGACTGCATTATTTGATGACTGCATCGATTATGTCGCACTGGGGCATTTGCATAAACCACAAAAAGTTCAGCATCCACACATCCGTTATAGTGGCTCCCCTATCCCATTGTCTTTTAGTGAGATTCACTATAAGCATCAGATTGTAGAGGTACAAATTGATCCGCTAAAGCAGGATGAATCATGCTTTCAGTTTGAAGCGATTGCCATTCCGCGCTGTATTCAGTTGCATAAAATTCGTGGCGAGCTGAATGAGGTAATGCAAAAACTCAAAACCTTGCCCGAAGGTGAAATTGAACAGATTGATCAGCGTGAATATGTCGATATTGAATATCACACCCTGACGCCGCCCTTGCCCAATTTAAGACAACAATTTGAAGAAGCGCTGCCTAAAAATCGCTATCGTCTGGTACGAATTTCACGGCAATATTTATCTGTGGAAAATGACAGTACAACAATTACAAAAATTTGTCTGGAACCACCAACACCGGAAAAACTGTTTCAGCAGATCTGGGAAAAACAGGGCTATAGCAATGATGAAAATGTTTTAAAAGATTTTATCAGTCTAATACACGAAGCCCAAAAATCACTTGAAGAACAACAGATACGTTAAGAACTGTCCATGAAAATTCTATCCATTCGTATAAAAAATTTAGCTTCGCTTGCAGGTGAACATTTTATTGATTTTGAAACTGAACCTTTGGCCAGTGCGGGTTTGATTTCCATCGTCGGCAAAACCGGTGCCGGGAAATCGACCATTTTGGATGCCATGTGCCTGGCACTGTTCAACAAGATTCCACGTTTAAAAGACAGCGACGGAAAATTGCAGGATGTCGATGGTTCAGAGTTATTGACCAACTCACCTTTGACAGTTTTGCGCCGGGGCACCGCGCATGGCTTTGCCGAAGTCTGCTTTGTCGCTCAGGATCAGAAACGCTATCTTGCGCGCTGGGAACTGAAACGTTCACGTGAAAAAGCCGATGGCAAACTGCAAAGTGTGCAGCGTTATTTAACCTGCCTGACCGACGGCGTGGTGATTGCCGATAAAGCCAAAGCGGTCGATACCCATATTCATCAAATCTGCCAGCTCAGTTTTGAGCAATTTACCCGCGCAGTGTTATTGGCACAGTCGGAAGTGACGGCATTTTTAAAAGCCCGCGATAATGAACGTGGTGAACTGCTGGAATATCTGACCAATTCGAGTATTTTCGGAAAAATTGGCCAGCTGGCTTATGAAAAAACCAAACAGATTGCCAATCAGCGCAAAGAGCTCGAAAACGTTTTAGGTCATATTGAGTTGCTGTCTGAAAAGGATTTCACTGCCTACTCCTCAAAACTTCAACAACTGAACCAAGATCATCAAAAACTGGATATTGAAAAGCAAAATCTACAAAAGCAACAACAATGGTTTGAACAAAAACATAAACTTCAAACTGATATACAAACACGTCAACAATATTTGGAGGCTCAGCAACAATATCTAGATGCACTTGCTCCGCAAAAAGCACAATTGCAACAACTTGAACGTTTTTCCTCTATTCGGCCTAGCGTCATTCTGCAGAAAAATTTAAATGCTGACCTTGCAATACTTCAACCCAAATTAGAACACGTTCAGAAGCAATTCACGGTGATTGAACAACAATTCAATACTGAAAAATTGACCTTTGAAAAAATAGATAACGCGCAAAAACAGCAACATCAATTTGAAATTCAACATCAGCAAAACATTGAGATGGTTCGTGCTCGCATTGCCGATCGACGTGTTTTGGGTGATCAGTTGCTTAAAATTAAAGATGAACTAAAAAGTTTACGAGAGCAACACTCTCCTCTTGTAAATACTGAACAGCAAGTCAAAAATGAGCTTCAACAATTACAACATGATATTACACAACACACTGCACTTTTGGCTGAATCTGCACATTTCAATCCTTTGGATGATGGGCTTTCGGCACATTTGAGCCAGTTACAACGCTTTATTCAAAACTATGCTCAATTTGAAAAAAACCATGGCAATGTGAGTCAAGCGCATCAAAATGTAATGCAACAACAGCAACAGCTTGAACAACTGACGCAGCAATATGGGCAAGATGATGAACTGAATCAAAAAATTGCTGCTATACGCACTGAGCGTGAACATCATTTACAACAGCTGAATCTACTTGATGTCATACACACGCATTGGCAAAACTTCAAAAATATTAGTGCTGAAAACTGCAAGCTAGTTTCGGCACAAAATAAGCTGCAACAACAAATTGAACAGAATCATGTACAACTTCAATCTGCTGAAAAAGCCTATCAGGATCAAAAAATTGCACGTGAACAATTACAACAGATGTTGCAAAAGCAACGTTTACTCCATACTGAAAATATTGAACATTTAAGAGCGAGCCTGGTCGATGGCGAAGCATGTTTAGTTTGTGGTAGCACACATCATCCATATATACAAAATCAGGATGCACTTTCAAACGAATTGTTCAAACTGCAACAGCAACAAGAACAACAAGAACTTGAAAAAGAAAAAACGGCTTTCGAAGCATGGCAACATTTGCAAAAAATGTATGCTCAACAAATAGCATCATCGGAAGCAAATGCTCGCCAACTAGCAACACTGTCATCACGACTGCAGCCTGCTCAAACTCAGCTTGAACAACAACTTAATACGCTGAATATCCCCTTTGATTTCTCGCAAGATCATCTGGTATTAGATCAAGCCCTGGCGACAAAGGTTATTGAATTTCAACATACGCAAAAACAACTTGAAGCTACACTCAGTACGCATGAGCAAGTACAAAAACAGCGTCATGCACTTCTTCAAATAATGCAACAAACCAGCCAGCAACTTTCTGTCCTAAAACAGGCTGAAGAAAATATTCAAGATGTTGTAGGTTTATTGAATGACACCCAAGGTCAAGCATGGAGTAACAATACGCTGAGTACGGCTGAACAAGTTCAAGTCATGTTACTACAGCGTCAAAACACCTTAAAACAACTGAACGATTTAAATGCTCAGCTTAATCAAAAATCGCAACAGCGCGATCAAGCTGTTCAAAATCTAAAATTTAGTCAGGAAAAAATTAAGACGACAGAAACTCGCATAGAAAACCTTACACAAGAAGGCAAACAAAATAGCGATTTAGCCATTCAAGCCATTTTTGACATGACACAAAGCAATGTTGAAAAACCACATGAATGGTTAGCGCAGTTCGATCAAAATAGACAACAATTGCACATTCAATTTAATCAAGCTCGTCAGCAGTTTGACCAAGTACGTCAAGCTTTTGAAATTGCTCAAAGCACGCTAAAAGAATATCAAACTCAGCAAACTCAATTTCAAACCCAAAAGCAAAATGTTGAACACAATATTCAACAGTGGTTAAGTCAGCATACAGATTTCAATGCGCTGTTATTGCAACAACTGAGCGAAGTTTCACATGAACAAGAACAGCAACTTAAACAGCATGTGGTCGATGTTGAACGAGCGCACTCGGATGCTCTAGCAAGTATTAAAGCCATTCAGGAACAGCTTCTACAACATATGGAACATCAACCTGAAATTGATGCTGAAACCCTATCTTCACAACTGACGACCGTTACTGAACAGCTCAAGCAATTGATTGAACAGCGGGATCAAGTGAAACTCAAAATTGAAATGCATCAACGTAATCTTGAAAAGCAAAAGCAATTTGCAGATCAAATTCAAGCCATTCAAAGTGAAGAACACCGTTGGAGTAAAATTTCAGGACTAATGGGCGATGCAAACGGCAAAAAATTCCGCGATTATGCACAGCAATATAATCTGGATATCTTGATTGAGCATGCCAACCAGCAACTGGCCATGCTCTCGCAGCGCTATACCTTAAAACGTCTGGACAACTCCTTGAGTCTGGCGATTATTGACCACGATATGGACGGTGAAACCCGTTCGGTCGCTTCGCTTTCAGGTGGAGAATCCTTCCTGACTGCACTGGCCTTATCTCTGGCGATTGCCAATATGGCATCAGGTTCCATGAAAATTGAATCTTTGTTTATTGATGAAGGCTTTGGCACGCTGGATGCCTCATCTTTATATATGGTGATGAATGCGCTGGATCAATTACAGAATCAGGGTCGTAAAGTGGTGTTGATCTCGCATATTCAGGAAATGCACGAACGCATTCCTGTACAGATTCAGGTCAAGCCCTTGGGTGCTGGTGCAAGTACCATTGAAGTGGTCGGTTAATTTAAAAGCTCATCCAATAAAGCATAAAAAACCTGGAGGATGCTCCAGGCTTTTATCAATAAGATATCTATGCCATCGGTCGCAAGGTCAGAATCTGTTCACTGCGCCCGAATGGCCCAGAAAGATCATGCAACACAGAACTGGTCAGGCCAATGCCATCTTCGCCATACTGCTGCACGGTTTCCAAGCCCAGCCACTGACCTTGCGGCAAGCGGTGCAGATGGATCTGTAAATCTAGATTCGGAAAGCCCCAACTAAAAGGTACTTCTTGACGTGGTACAACGCCATTGGCCGTATCTACCATGCCCATTAAGCGGACAAAATCAGTGGTAGGTTCACCCTCAACCATGTCATGTGGCGTTCGCAACCAAACAATGCCCTTTCCAGCACGGCGCTCATGGCTTCTTGCTTCTATCGACTGGATATACCCACCCGGCCACTGACGAATTCCTTCCCACACTGGCGCATTTTCAGGTGCATTTCCATGGGCATCTTCCAAGCCTTTAATTTCATGGCTATTTTGCGTCATCATGCGCCAGGTCCGTGCCACGATACAGCTTTTGCCCTGAGCCTGCATTTCGGACTCAATCAGCTCAATGGTTTTGCCTGGACGAATGACTTTGGTGATGATGCTAAACTCTCCAGCAGGAATCAGACCTAAAATATCTAAACTGATCCGGCCAATCCGCATACCCTGACGTGGCATAAAACGGTCTAACTCTGCACAGATAATGCCTGTTGCGGGTGCCATGTGTTGCTCGTGCTCATTCCATGCACCCTGTGCCAGCAATGTAGATTGATAATGTGCCGTAACGATACCTGTCGCATCTGTATTGCGCCCGATCAGTTGATAATATGCCGCCATACACGTCCCTATTTCCCTGGTTTAATAAATAATTTCTTATCTAAAGTAGTTGTTTAGATTGTTTTTTGTACTCAACTTTAGTGGAAAATTCAACTTTAAAAACAAAAACTGAACCCTAAGGTTCAGTTTTCAAAATCAGCAAAATGGGTGGTTCTGCGATTTATTTCGAATAATCCCGTGCTCCAAACAATGCAGTGCCGACACGGACCATGGTTGAACCTGCGGCAATAGCTTCCTGCATATCCCCCGACATTCCCATGCTTAAGGTATCCCAATCTTCAGGATGGGCATGTTCAGTTTTTACACTTTCAAACAAAGCTTTGGCATCACTAAATGCCTGCGGATTATTCGGGGCAGGAATCACCATCAGACCACGCAATTTTAAATGCGGTAACTGGCTGATCTGCTTCACCAGCTCAGCCACTGCACCCGGTTGGCAGCCATCTTTGGTGTCTTGTGCATCAATATTGACCTGCAAACAAATATTCAGTGGCACCTGATTCGCCTCACGCTGACTCGACAAGCGCTCTGCAATAATCAAACGGTCTACTCCATGCACCCAGGCAAACTTTTCTGCCAGATGCTTGGTCTTGTTGCGCTGCACATGACCAATAAAATGCCATTCAATATCCAGATCACTTAAAGCCTCAATTTTATCTAAAGCTTCCTGTAAATAATTTTCTCCAAATGCACGTTGTCCAGTTTGGTACATCTCGCGCAAAGACTCACCTGGATGGGTCTTTGAAACAGCCAGCAACTGCACACTTTCTACATTGCGCCGGGCGTGTTTACAGGCATCTTCTATTTGCTGTATAACTTGATTTCGTGACTGTTGAAGACTATTCATTGACGAGGTTCTCATTTCATTCATCTTTTTTGGGCTTCCCTTACAACTAACTGTTGGTTAAGTTTTGGGAAAGCCTTATTATTCTATCAAAATAAATAACATTTAAATGAACTCGGGGAAATTATGGATATCACTGAACTTTTAGCGTTTTCAGCTAAAAACGGGGCATCAGATTTACACTTGTCTGCGGGGATGCCGCCACTGATCCGTGTCGATGGTGAAGTTCGCCGTATTAATCTGCCTGCTTTAGAACATAAAGAAGTACACAAACTTGTGTATGACATTATGAATGATAAACAGCGTCGTGATTTTGAAGAAAAGCTAGAAACAGACTTTTCCTTTGAAGTTCCAGGTGTAGCCCGTTTCCGTGTGAATGCATTTAACCAGAACCGTGGTGCAGGTGCCGTGTTCCGTACCATTCCTTCAAAAGTACTGACCATTGAAGATCTGGGTATGGGTCAGATCTTTAAAGATATCTGTAATTACCCGCGCGGTATCGTACTGGTGACCGGACCTACAGGTTCAGGTAAATCTACTACGCTGGCGGCCATGATCGACTATATTAATGATCAGCGTTATGACCATATCCTGACTGTAGAAGACCCGATCGAATTTGTACACGAATCTAAAAAATGCCTGGTCAACCAGCGTGAAGTACATCGCGATACCCACGGCTTTAATGAAGCTCTTCGTTCAGCACTGCGTGAAGACCCGGATATTATTCTGGTTGGTGAGATGCGTGACCTTGAAACCATCCGTTTGGCATTGACTGCCGCTGAAACTGGTCACTTGGTCTTCGGTACGCTACATACCACCTCTGCAGCAAAAACCATTGACCGTGTGATTGACGTATTCCCGGCCGAAGAAAAAGACATGGTACGTGCCATGTTGTCTGAATCCTTACAAGCCGTGATCTCGCAAACCCTGCTGAAGAAAAATGGTGGTGGTCGTGTCGCTGCACATGAAATCATGATCGGTATTCCAGCCATCCGTAACCTGATCCGTGAAAACAAAGTGGCGCAAATGTATTCTGCCATTCAAACCGGTGCCAACTACGGCATGACCACGCTTGATCAAAGTTTAAAAACCCTAGTTGCAAAAGGTGTGATCAGTGCGCAAACTGCCCGCACCATGGCAAAACAGCCAGAATCATTCTTATAATTTGAAAACGGATTGGGGTTCTTATTATGGATTTTAATGACTTACTGAATTTGATGATTCAACAGAAGGCATCGGACTTGTTTATTACGGCCGATGTTGAACCATCCATGAAAATTAATGGTCAGATTGTGCCCATCGCCAAAACCAAGCTGACTGGTGAAATTGTGGGACAGCTTTTAAACTCGATTATGAGTGATAAGCAACGTAAAGAATTTGCCGAAACACGCGAATGTAACTTCGCGATCAACAACCGCGACAAAACTGCCCGTTTCCGTGTCAGCGCATTTCAACAGCGCGATCAGCCGGGTATGGTTTTACGTCGTATTGAAACTGTAATTCCAACCATAGATGACCTCAAGTTACCGCCCATTTTAAAAGAACTGGCGATGAACAAACGTGGCATCATCATTTTTGTCGGTGCGACAGGTACAGGTAAATCGACCTCTTTGGCTTCCATTATTGGTTATCGTAACCAGAATTCCAAAGGTCATATCATTACCATTGAAGACCCGATTGAATTTATCCATGAACATGCAGGCTGTATCATTACCCAGCGTGAAGTGGGCATCGATACTGACTCTTTTGAAGTAGCCTTGAAAAACACACTGCGTCAGGCACCAGACGTGATCCTGATTGGTGAGATCCGTTCACGCGAAACTATGGATTATGCGATTGCCTTTGCCGAAACCGGCCATCTGGTCTTTGCCACCCTGCATGCTAACAACGCCAACCAGGCACTAGACCGGATTATTCACTTCTTTGAAGCAGACCGGCATAACCAGTTGTTTATGGATTTGTCTTTAAACATGAAAGCGATTGTGGCCCAGCAACTGATTCCAACGCTGGATGGCACTGGACGCCGTGCTGCAATTGAAATTCTGATCAACTCGCCTTTAATTTCAGACCTGATCCGTAAAGGTGATGTGCATGAAATTAAAGACCTGATGAAACGTTCACGTGAACTGGGTATGCAAACCTTTGACCAGGCCCTGTTTGACTTGTACAAAGCCAAGCAAATTAGCTATAAAGATGCGCTTAAGCATGCCAACTCACCAAACGATCTGCGCTTGCAAATCAAGTTGTCGGAAGAAGGTGGCGATCGCTTAATGCGCGCCAGTTCGAATATTACTTTCGATGGTCAGGCTTAAGGCCCAGATTAAGATGCAAAAAAAACAGGCTTCAAATAAAGCCTGTTTTTTAACTGATTCCAAGTCAGTATTATTTTTTACGTAATGCGTCCTGGCATTCCGCTGCATCACAATAACCATACAGATTTAGAGAGTGACCAGTTAAAGTAAAGCCAAATTTTTCAGCTACTTCATGTTGTTCATGTTCAATCACGTCATTGGTGAATTCGACCACTTTATTACAATTTTGGCAAACAATATGATCATGATGATCTTCTTGCATAATTTCAAAAACTGAATGATTATTTTCAAAATGATGACGCTGGATAATACCTGCAGCTTCAAACTGTGTTAACACTCGATACACAGTTGCTAAACCGACATCTTCACCCTGTTCAAGTAAAGTCTTATAAATATCTTCTGCGCTTAAATGATGTTGTCTTGAATTTTCTAATAATTCTAATATTTTTATTCGTGGAAGCGTAACTTTAAGTCCAGCTTTGCGTAAATCTTGATTTGAAATAGGCATGTAAAAGGGTCTCTCAACAAATTTAAAGTTGGAATATGCAACAAAGTTAAGATGCAGTATGATCTATCCGTGGATCAAATGCATCATAATTAATTTGGGATAGTGTAGCAAAATGCAAAAAATCATGTTGACGTTATTCGTCACTTCACTGCTCGCAGGCTGTTCGACCTTGGGCGTTTATAAAGTTGATATTCCTCAAGGAACACCATTAACTCAAGCACAAGCATCAAAAATTCAAGTCGGTATGAGCCACCAACAAGTTCGCTTTTTGCTAGGCAGTCCAACGGTCACAGATCCAATGAATCCTTTACGTTGGGACTATATCTACAACTACATCCCAGGAACTTATGCTAAAAAAGCCAAGATTCCTGCAGCACATGGTCAACATTTAAAAATTTACTTCGATCAAACCGGTACGGTGCAAAAGATTGAAGGTCTAGAAACTATTCCAGAATCTCAACCCGGCTTACCAGGTTCAAAAGAAGCGATTTTAACTGCGCCACCACTATAGACGCTTTAAAATAAAAATAAACCCCTCATTGAGGGGTTTTTCTTATCACTTCAATTGTTTAAAGCGATTTCCACGACAATATCGCCCAACCGGGTTGGCTGCTGCACGTTTGCGTCGAATATCCTTCGGATTGATAGTTAGCGGTCGATAAATCTCGACACGGTCACCTGCTTGTAAAATATGGTGTAGATCTTTCAGGCGCACACCAAAAATTCCCAGAGCAAGCGGTTCCGCCAAATCAACCTGTACCCGAATACCACTTTGTTCAATCGCCTCTAAAGCGGTCATCCCTTGCTGAAAGGGCACCGCAATATGAAACTGTTGCTCGGGTGCTGCATAGGCGACCCAAACCTGTTGTGTCTCACTCATCAGAACAATTGCCCAATAATTGCGATTATGGCCAAAATAATCGAAACAGGTAACACCACACGAACAGCAATACGCCACAGGTTATAAAATAACTCATTGCTGAAATTCATCGCTTTACGCAGATGACTAATTTTCATGATCCATCCGGCAAAAATGGCATAGATCAGGCAAATTGCTAAACCCCAAAGCATCAGCAGGCTATTGAAAACTGGAGTGATGGCTGGAATTGCCCAGACAAATACGGCAGCTAAAATAAGCAACCATTGAATCACGATATTCAACTGACGGTGTAACAGCTGTTCACGCGCCATTTGCAATAACAAGGCCGCAGTAGTCACCACGGCAACCACAAAAGCCAAACTCGGGATTTGAGCATTGGCAGCAAAGAAACCAAAAGCAATTACCGCAAGTAACTGTGCAATCCAGATCGGCAATACTGTTTTACTTGCAGTATCTTGCTGCTGAACCGCAGGCAGACTACTCTGCCAGTACAAGCCCATACCTAAACCACTTGCTACCAGTGCCAAGACGGTAGCACTGCCCCACTCGCTAAATTCAACCGCTGTAACATGCCAAGCTGGTAAAGGGGTTCCCATAACATTGGACAGAATTAAAGCAGCAAAAACACCAATCACCGTTAAAAGCAGAATAATTTTTCGTGGTGCAAATGAAAGTAAAACTGCAACTATCGCAAGAGCAATAAATAAAAGATTAGCTGCAATTCCATTAGCGGCAAAATGCCCCAGCAATTGGCCCGCATTCGACAATATGCCGCCTGCCAGGAAAGGAATAAAGACCACGGCCAGCCAGCCAACGATACGCCATTTTTGCGAGGCATCCGCATCACGGGTCAAGCTGGACAAGGCATTTAAAGCTGTGGTTTTAGAACGCTTTGCCAAGGCAATTTCTAAATAGCAGATCGGTAAAGCCAAAATAAGCATGGTACCTAACCATAACAGCCAAAAATCAAGCTGGCGATCAAGCTGAATCCCTACAATCGGTGCTAAAGTGGCAATGATGATAAAAGATAAACAAAATGCCATCAGCGGTGATAGCCATCGTGTCATAGCATTGTCCTGCATGATGCGTTCCTAAAAAAAGTCTTTTGCTATTTTGCCTTTCTCATAAGTGAAAATCAAAAAGAAAAAGCAAACCATTATGCCTAATGATTTGCAGCGCAAGATTATTATCTTTTTTTAATTGTAGTTATCTCATTTATCTTTTATGAGAAAAACCGAGCAAACCAGTTTTTACCTTTTTTCTGTTCTTTTTCTTTAATAATGCCCATCATGTTTTGTTTTACAGCACCAACATAATCAGCATCATCGTGCTGAATATGGTTAATCAGCCATTTCGCCAGTACTTCATGCAATTCACCTTCAATCGCCTGTCCCATTTCAAAGCGATCACGATAAGATTCAATCTTTTTAATGAATAAATCATGAACACGTTTATGCGGTACGCGGTATTTATAACCCGCCTCTTCCTGCAAAGATTCTTCAAAAGTAAAATGCGACTGAGTGTAATCAATAATATTTTCAAGAATCTGTTTAATACGCGCACGGTCGGTATTTTCAACGATATCATCAATTTCATTGATGTAATCCAGAATTCGTTTATGTTGATCGTCAATCACATCGATGCCAGTATTATATTCTGGAACCCATTTCATTTTCATTACGACCACCTATCAGATATAAACGATTAATCACATAAATTCATAATATATTGATATTAAACAAATAAAAATGCACCAAAACAGTCGACTTTTAGTTTTTTTTATAAAACAAACATAACCCATTGATATATATTTAATTATGATAGAATACCTACTAAAAGGATAAAGTATTTTTTAACCAGCTTCATTAAAAAAATGCTTTATTCAGGAGTTAACATGATTTTCTCTGTACACGACAAATTTCATAGGATCCTTGTCCTATCAGGCTTTTTCTTTCTTAAAATTGCTAGCACTTTCTTAAATTCTTCTTTTTTTCCAAAACCAATCAAACGTAGAATAGCCATTT
>NZ_VPCP01000086.1:0-12051 GCF_013418145.1 Acinetobacter sp. YH12201
TAATTCAAGTGAATTTGTTTGAAAGAAGAACTTTAAAAGCTTTATTTTCACCCGATAAAATACCCATAAAACAAGAGGAAGCTCAAATGAGCTTCCTCTTGTGAAAAATTGTGGGACAGCAATGCCCTGAATGGGGCTTTTTTTAAAGTAACTGTATCTTAGTGATCTGATGCACCAGAGATACCAATACCTGTTTGTGAACGTACATACTGTGCATCGAAAGCTTTACGTTCTGCATGCGCACGTGCCGAACTGTCAGTCACAGAGAATAACCAGCAGCATAGGAACGATAATGGCATTGCAAAGATTGCTGGACCATTGAATGGGTTGATTGGTGTCTCAGAAACACCCAAAGTATCTACCCAAACCGCTTTAGACAGTACAATTAGAGTTACTGCAGCAACAAGACCTGCAACACCGCCAGCTACTGCACCACGAGTGGTCAAGCCTTTCCAGAACATTGACAGTACCAGTACCGGGAAGTTCGCACATGCAGCAACCGAGAATGCGAGACCTACCATGAAGGCAACGTTTTGTTTCTCGAACAGGATACCTAAAATCATCGCAAAGATCGCAAGACCTAGAGTTGCAATTTTAGACATACGTAGTTCAGATTCAGGTGTAGTTTGGCCTTTCTTGAATACGTTTGCATACAAGTCGTGTGAAATTGCTGAAGCACCAGACAATGTCAAACCAGCGACCACCGCAAGAATCGTTGCGAATGCTACTGCTGAAATGAAGCCCATGAACAAGTCACCGCCAACAGCATCAGCCAAGTGAACCGCAGCCATGTTGTTACCACCAACAAGTTCTAGCTTGCCAGTTACAGCCATTTTCGCCACATCAATGAATTGCGGGTTGTTTGATACGTAAAGGATCGCACCGAAACCAATGATGAAAGTTAAAAGATAGAAGTAACCGATGAAACCTGTAGCCACAACCACTGATTTACGTGCTTCTTTAGCATCTTTTACGGTAAAGAAACGCATCAGGATATGTGGAAGACCAGCAGTACCAAACATCAATGCCAGACCCAAAGAAATCGCATCAATCGGGTTCGCTGCCAGTTTACCTGGGCCCATGATATTGCCTGCTTCTGCAAGGCTGATTTCATGTACTTTAGAGAATACCTGAATCGATTGTTCAAACATGTTGGTGAAGCTGAAGCCCACGCCTTTCATTACCATGAAAGCCATGAAAGTTGCACCTGAAAGTAACATCACCGCTTTGATGATCTGTACCCAAGTGGTTGCCAGCATACCACCGAAGATTACGTAAGCCATCATCAAAAGGCCCACAATCACGACAGCAATGTTGTAGTTCAGACCAAATAATAATTTGATCAGCTGACCTGCACCTACCATCTGAGCAATCAGATAAAAGGCAACAACAACCAAAGAGCTAAGAGCTGCCAAAGTACGTACCGGTTTTTCTTCCAGACGGAATGAAACCACGTCAGACAAGTTGAATTTACCCAGGTTACGTAAACGCTCTGCGACCAGGAACAATACGATTGGCCAGCCCACCATGAAACCTAGTGAGTAAAGCAAACCGTCAAAGCCTGAGCTGAATACCATTGCGGAAATACCCAGGAATGATGCTGCTGACATATAGTCACCGGCAATCGCCAGACCATTCTGGAAACCTGAGATACCGCCACCCGCAGTATAGAAATCTGCAGTACTGGTGGTTTGTCTTGCTGCCCATTTGGTAATCAGCAAGGTGAAGCCCACGAAAATCGCGAACATAATAATTGCATGCCAGTTGGTTGCTTGCTGTTCAGCAGCACCCAAATCTGGACTAGCCATTGCCATACCTGACATCAGTAGCGTAGAAGCAGCAACTGCTTTCGCTTTCAATGAATTCCATTTCATCTAATTACTGTCCTTTCTCATTCGCAATTGCTGCAACTTCTCGCATCGCTTCTTCATTTAATGCATCCAGTTTATTGTTTGCAATATACGAATAAACACCACATAAAATGAAAGACAATACAATAATGCTCAAGCCGAGCGGCATACCCAAAGTGGTAACGCCGCCGCCAACCGAACTCATTAAGAATTCTTTGTTATAACCAACTAAAAGCATAAAGCCGACATACACAATCAACATGATGATTGTTAATGTCCAACTTAATCTGCTTTTTCTGCTGACCATTTCTTTAAATTTGGGATTCTGTAGAATACGTTCTACATGTGCCTCATCCATAATCATGCTCCTGTGTGCACCCAGCCATAGGTGATTTTTTTAATTCGAATTATTTCGTTATCTAACTTAACAATCTTATTAGGTTCTTGTAATTACTACTTTGGTGTTAAATTTTGATCAATTAAAGCGGCAAGATTACTAGATAGGTTATTATTACGACATAAATTTATGCTGTAGGCAATATGAATAGTTGGCTCATTATCGGCGTGCTCGCCCTTTATATCGCGTTACTCTTTATCTGTGCATTTTTTGGTGAAAAACACGCCAGTCGCCTAAGTACCCGCGGTCGCATGTTTCTCTTTAGTCTAACCTTAGGGGTATATTGCTCATCCTGGACATTTTACGGTGCAACCGGGGCTGCGGTGCGTGAAGGCATTATCTTCCTGCCCATTTACCTTGGGCCCCTGATTTTTGTCGGTGTGGGTTATGATATCTGGCGCCGTTTGGGACGTGTGCGGCAGCATCATGCCATTTCTTCCATTGCAGATTTTGTGGCTGCACGTTATGGCAAAAGCGGCCCTCTGGCATCTTTGGTCACCATTCTGGCAGTCATCGCGATTATTCCCTATTTAGCCTTGCAGCTCAGAGCCATCGCTTTGAGTGCTGCTGTAGTGTTGCAACAGAATACCGGCATACAAAGCACCACCAATAGTGTGCTGTTTTTGACTGGAATTTTAGCCATTCTGGCCATGCTGTTCGGTACCCGACAAATTGCCAATACCGAACAGCATGGCGGTTTAATGCTAGCCGTGGCATTTGAGTCTTTTGTCAAACTGTTTGCCCTGCTGTGTGTGGCCCTGTTCTTTGTCTTTGATGCCCCCGAAAACCTGGGGCAAATTTCCACGGATGTCGCAGAAACCTTTAAACAGGTTCAGCTGTTTGGTGTTCCCGAAACGTTCTGGGTGCAAACCTTACTCGCAGCCTTGGCGATTATCTGCTTACCACGACAATTCCATGTCGCGGTGGTTGAACTGCGGGATGAAAAACATATTCGCGGTGCACGTCGCTGGTTTGCCACTTATCTGATTCTGACCACAGTGGCGATTATTCCAATTGCCAGCTGGGCCTTGCATGCTGCACCACATTTTCTTGCGATTCCTGATGTCGCTGTACTGTCCTTGCCGCTCAGTTATGATCAGGAGTGGTTGACACTTTTGGCTTTCCTGGGTGGTTTTTCTGCTTCTACGGGAATGCTGTTGGTCTCTTCAGTCGCCTTGTCGATTATGCTCAGTAATGACCTGATTATGCCTGCCTTATGGCGTACCGGCATACTTTCGCGTCATGACAAACGTCTGCCTCTGGTGCTGAAATTTACCCGCCGGGTGTGTATTTTAGCGGTCATGTTGCTGGGTTTCCTGTTTTTCCATTTCTTTAATGACATCGACCAGCTTTCAGTATTTGGCTTGCTGGCCTTCAGTGCCGTGGCACAATTTGCTCCAGCCTTGATTGGTGGTCTGTACTGGCGTGGTGGCAGTAAACAGGGCGTATATGCAGGTCTGATTGCCGGTTTTGTCATGTGGGCCTATACCTTGCTGTTGCCTACCGTACTGCGCAGCCTGCCTGCTGAATACAGCCATTTTAGCCAGCTGTTCCTGCTTGCAGGACCTTTAGGCATGGACTGGTTACGCCCCGAAGCGCTGTTTGGTTTTCAGTCTTTTGCTCCCCTCACCCATGGCGTGACCTGGGCATTGGGTCTGAATATCGTGCTGTATGTGTGGGTGTCACGAATTTTCCGTCCCAGTATTGCCGAGCAAATTCAGGCGGAAAGTTTCTTCTATTATGAAACCAAACCTTTGCCGACCCACAATGCCTCAAGTGAAATCAATTACTCTCACCAGGATGTTGCCCGCCTGAAAGTGGGCGATTTAATTACCTTGGCCAAAAGGATTACCGGTGAAGGACCGGCCACTCATGCCTTTCAGCAGTTCTGTGCGCAAAACAACGTGATCCTGAATGAAAACAGCAATGCCAATGGCATGTGGTGGCGTTTTACAGAACAGTATCTGGCCGGAACCATTGGTGCTGCTTCGGCGCGTACCCTGCTCACCACCGCGATGGTGAATAATGGTCTGGCACTCGGTCAGGTCGCCAATATTCTGGATCAGGCCTCACAATGGCAACGCTTTAACCAGAACCTGATCATGACCATGATTGACCATATGACCCAGGGGGTCAGCGTAGTCGATGAAAACATGTGTCTGGTGGCCTGGAACAATCAATACCTTAAACTTTTTGATTATCCTAAAGATATTGTCTATGTCGGCTGTCCGATTGCCGACCTGATCCGTTATAACGCCGAGCGCGGTGAATGCGGGCCGGGTTCGGTCGAAGAACACGTGCGCAAACGGATTCACTGGATGGCCATGGGCAGTGCGCATGAATTTGAACGGATCCGTAAAGATGGCCGCGTCATCCAGATGCGCGGTAATCCGATTGAAGGCGGCGGCTTCGTCACCACCTTTGCCGATATTACCGCTTTCCGTGAAAATGAGGCCGTACTTGAAGCGCGGGTACAAGACCGCACCCAACAGCTGGCCGATGCACTTTCCGAGCAGCAACTCGCCCGTGAACAGGCTGACCGTGCCAACATGTCCAAGAGCCGTTTCATTGCAGCAGCCAGTCACGACCTGTTGCAGCCAATGCATGCCGCACGCCTGTTCAGTACCGCTTTAGAACAAAGCGTACAGTCAGATGAAGACCGTAAAACCCTGCAACAGCTGGACCGTGCCTTGCATGGTGCGGAAAGCATGCTGTCTGCCCTGCTGGACATTGCCCGTCTCGAAGGTGGTACCATCCAGCCGAAACGTCAGCCTTATCCCTTACATGACCTGTTAAGTGATCTGGAACTGCAATTTAAATCTATTGCTGCACAACGTGGCATTAAATTCAGCGTGCATGATGCACAGTTCTGGATCGACACCGATCCACAGTGGATTCGCCGGATTATTCAAAACTTTGTCAGCAATGCCCTGCGCTATACCGCTAAAGGCAAGGTTGTGGTGGGGGTACTTCGCTCTAGCGAAAAACCACGCCATATCCGGATTGGGGTTTGGGATACCGGCCCCGGGATTGCCGAAGAACAGCGCATTAAACTATTTCAGGAATTTGAACGCTGTGGCCATACTTCGCCTTGGGGCGAGCAAGGACTGGGACTGGGCCTGGCGATTGTGCAGCGTATGACCAGCCTGCTGGACTATCCGGTACATGTCTATTCTGAATATGGCAAGGGCTCTTGTTTTATGATTGAAGTGCCAATCGTGGATGCGCCTAAAGTCGTGGCAGCACCAGTACAGGCCACCCCGCTGAAAAGCAAGGCCTACAAGATTCTATGCCTGGACAATGATGAAACCATTCTGGAAGGGATGACGACCTTACTGACCAAATGGGGTTATCAGGTCTTTAAAGCCACTGAACCCGAACAGGCCCTAGAGCTGATCCAGCAAGAAAACATTCAGGTCTGGCTGGTCGATCAGCACCTGAACAACAATAAAATTGGTCTGGATTTCATTTTGGCCAACCGTCAGGAACAGGTTCCTGTGGCACTGATTACCGCAGATTCCGATCCTGAACTGCCACAGCATTTGAAAGATCTCAATATTGTGCTGCTGAAAAAACCGTTAAAACCGGCATCGCTACGTTCCTGGTTATCAGGCTTAAAAATTTCCGGTTCTTAAGCATTTTTTTCAGAAATCACTACAGATCAAACGCCCATTTCATGTATGTGAAATGGGCGTTTTCATTACATAAAAACACCCTCTATTAACCTCACTGGCAATTTATTTTTCATTTTAGGCAAAACTGCTCAATTTCTTTATTTTGGCTGCCGCTTTATTGACCAAAAAATTCAATGTCATATTTCCTATGGCAAAGATGATCAAAATTTAAATATACATTTGTATAATTAGTTACAATTTTTCAAGTTGTTATTATTAAAAATATTTTTACAGTAAAAATCCATTATATAACTTTAGTCGTATTTCGTTTGCAGTCAGCCAAGCTCATATATGAGAGTAATCAATGGTCAGTTTAATCTGTCTATCAGACTGCCTCAAAACACGGCCCACGAAACTGATCATCATAGAAAATACAGGAGTTGAAGATGAACATTTCTGAAGCCGGAAGTTATGGCATAGATCAATCGCAACAATTTTATCGTCAATATGGGGCCAATGCCCTGTTACCCGAAATTCAATGGACCGAACTATTTAAACCCAGTCACTTAAAGGACTCTCATATTCAAGCCTTGGATACCTTGTATCAAAGTGCTGTCCCGCTTGCCTTACAGGTCTTCGATGAGTTGAATTTTGATGTCTTTAGCCCGGCAGCCTATAAACCGCAAGGTTTGGGTTTATTTGATCGCCTCGCTGAACAGGAAGACAAACTGATTCAGTCTTTAGCAGCCGAGGCTAAAGACTTGACAGAGACTGTACGTCACCAGATTTGGAGCATGCTATTGCGTGGTGGTGCGGTGCTGGTGTTTAAGGCATGGCTTGGAAAAGTAAAAACCGATCAGAATCTGCTCGATACCACCCAGTTTGATGAACTCTCTGATCTGCTGTTTATTAAAACCCCACCACTGGAATTGGCAAAGCATTTAGGGATCAATGCCCATGCCAATGAAGATCATATTTTTCTGCTGTATGGCAGTGATGTCTATTTAGACCGCTTCAACAGTCTGGAAACGGCAGCTTTATTTGTCGATTTAGGCGTGTATGATGCCGCCTTTTTAAGTTTGCGCGATGATAGCGTGGCTGAATATCTGAAAGAGAAAGCCTACGTCTCTCAAGAGCAAATTGATGATCTGCAATGTGCACTGAATCCTTTATTTTGCACAGACAGCACTCCCAGACAAAGCTGTGTCGCCTGATCTAAAGCGCTAAATGCTTTAACATTCAAAGGCATTGCTCACAAAAAAAGGCACTTGATCAAGTGCCTTTTTCGTTGAATGCTGTATTCAGCAGATTACATTTTCTTTTCTTCAATATTCAGGGCACTGATGGCCAATACGGCCTGAGTACGGTTTTGCACATTCAGTTTGCGGAAAATGGCAGTGACATGGGCCTTGATGGTCGCTTCGGAAACATCCAGCTCATAAGCAATCTGTTTATTCAGCAAACCTTCCGCCACCATCATCAATACACGGAATTGTTGCGGTGTAAGTGACTGAATACGTTCTGCCAGTGCAGTTTCATCCGCTGCACGCGGGTCAAAATTCATGTTGGCAGGTAAATTTGGCGGTAACCAGATTTCTCCTTCCAGTACCTGACGGATCGCTTCACCAATATGGCTTGGATGCGCAGATTTCGGAATATAACCCATTGCACCATGGGCTATGGCACGTTGAATAATTGACACTTCTTCATGTGCAGACACCACAATAATCGGAATGGAGGGATATTGTGCACGAACATGCACCAAAGCCGAAAAGCCCGAAGCTCCCGGCAAATTGAGATCCAGTAAAACCAAATCTGGTTCCGGCCCATTATCTAAGCGTTCATAAAACTCATTTACTGCAGCTGTTTCCTGAATTTGCGCTTGCGGCAAGCTGTAACGAACGGCTTGAATCAAGGCATGACGAAACAGTGGATGATCATCAACGATTAAAATATTCATAAGCAGCATGAAAGATCTTGTGCACATTAAGAGCTATTCTAACCACACTAGTGCTATTAAGGATATGCAATGAATAACTTTTTTCATCTGATATGAGATTATTTTCTCAAAAATCCCCTTTTTTCAAGGTTTTTCGCAAAATCATCAAACCTAATCATATTTTGATATAAATTTTATCGGCCAATTTAAAATACTTATCAATAAGCAATATAAATATATAAATCAACGTACTAAATCATATAAAAGCACATTTTGGTGACTTTTTCCTTTATATCTCAAAATCAGATAACTTTTCTTGATTTGCTTATTTTACAGAATATGCCTGCTGTTGATTAATAAAGCTATTCCAAGATTTTATGTTTTAGGTTATCCCCAAATGTCTATTTTAAATGCACAAAAACCGTTGAATATTGTTGCTGTATCAGGCGGCTTAAACAATCCTTCTAAAACCGAGGCACTGGTACAAGCTATTATTGATGAACTCGGTGAAGCAACCCCCATTCATGTTCACTTTATCAAATTTAGTGAAATCGGTTCTTTACTGGGCGGTGCCATTTACCGTAACCAGTTGCCACAACGTGTACAGGATGATCTGGCCGCAGTTGAAGCAGCAGATGCGCTGATTGTCGGCACACCAGTTTACCGTGCTTCATTCACCGGACTTTTCAAGCACTTCTTTGACTTTGTAGAACAGACGGCACTGGTCGATGTACCGGTATTGCTGGCAGCTTCAGGGGGTAGCGAGCGTCATGCCTTGGTGCTTGAACATCAGTTGCGTCCATTGTTCAGCTTCTTCCAGGCACAAACCTTACCGATTGGTGTTTATGCAACAGACCGTGACTTTACCCCTGAATATACCATTCACAGTGAACTGCTGCGTGACCGCATTACCCTCGCAGTAGCACGTGCATTGCCAATTCTTGAATGGGCTCCTGCCAAAGGCCAGCGTGCTGAAGTGGTCAAAGAGAAATCTCAGCTAGCCAACCAGAATCTGGGTATCAACAAGCAAATTGAACAGGAAGAAGTCCTTCCTTCTGCTGCAGTGCCAAGCCTGGATGCTGCCGAAGCGCGCCTGCACAGCAAAAAAGCACCAAAGTCACAAGTCGCTTAAGAGCGCTAAAAAATTACATCCTGAGGGTATACAGAATGTCGATACAAGATAAGAACATTACATTTGCTTACTGGGTGCCAAACGTCAGTGGCGGTTTGGTGGTCAGCGATATTGAACAGCGTACGGACTGGAGTTATGACTATAACGTCCGTCTGGCGCAAGCTGCGGAAAAAAGCGGCTTTGACTATGCCTTAACCCAAATCCGTTTTACTGCCGGTTATAACGCAGAAAACCAGCATGAATCGGTCAGCTTCAGCCATGGCATCCTGGCCAAAACTGAAAAGCTCAAAGTGATTGCTGCAATTTTGCCAGGTCCGTGGAAACCGGCACTTGCTGCAAAGCAATTGGCAACCATTGACCACCTGACCAATGGGCGTATTGCCATTAACGTGGTCAGTGGCTGGTTCCGTGGCGAATTTGATGCGATTGGCGAAGAATGGCCTGAACATGACCAGCGTTATGCACGTTCAGAAGAATTTATCCGTAGCCTTAAAGGTATCTGGACGCAGGATCATTTCAGTTTTGATGGTCAATACTATCAATTCAAAGATTACACCCTCAGTCCAAAACCGCTACAAAAACCGCATATTGAAATTTTTCAAGGCGGTAGCTCACGTGCAGCGCGTGATATGGCATCGCGTGTATCGGACTGGTACTTTACCAACGGCAACACAGTGGAAGAGCTGAAAAAGCAGATTGATGATATTCGTGAAAAAGCCAAAACCAATAACCATGCCGTGAAAATTGGAGTCAATGCCTTCATTATTGCCCGTGATACTGAAGAAGAAGCCCAAGCTGTTCTTCAGGAAATTGTGGCCAAAGCTAATGTCCAGGCAGTGAAATCTTTTGGAGATGCCACCCGTGAAGCGGGTGCTGCAACAGCAGAGGGTGAAGGTAACTGGGCAAAATCGACTTTTGAAGATTTGGTGCAGTATAACGATGGCTTTAAAACCAATTTGATTGGCACGCCGCAGCAAATTGCAGAACGTATTGTTGAACTGAAAGCAGTCGGTGTGGACTTGATTTTGTCTGGCTTCTTGCATTTCATTGAAGAAGTGGAATATTTCGGACAAAAAGTATTGCCATTGGTTCGTGAACTGGAAGCGCAACAGCTATCCGTTGTGACCGCCAAGTCCGCTTAAGCTGAATGATTAAGCGACAGTTGATGAACTAAAAAACAATAATCAAAGGCATCTCCAATCTTCCCTCAAGACTCGGCTTGAGGGATTTTTTTGCTTATGAAGCAGAGCTACCTTCGCTCAAACCGAACGCAATAACCAATCGGCAACCAGAAAAAACAAGAACAGCATGGTGACTGCCGCAACGAAATTTTAAAGTAAGGCGATAGCGGCAAAAAATAAGCTGGAAATAAAGATGTCTGCTCAATTCTTACTGCCCCTTGCGGGTGCTGCCATTGTACTGGCATTCACCGGATGTGCCTCGCCATCCAGGTCTCCAATTTCAGACAGTTATGGTCCATACCCTCATCTGCCTGAACCCAAATCAAGTCTGTTTCCTACAGTGAATATCGCACCGGCCAAAGGCTGGCCTGCCGGCACGATGCCCACCCCGGCTTCGGGTTTGAAAGTTCAGGCCTTTGCCAAAGAACTGCAACATCCGCGCTGGCTGTATGTATTGCCAAATGGCGATGTGCTGGTGGCTGAAACCGATGCACCGCTCAAGCCTGATGACAGCAAGGGCATTAGAAGCAAAATCATGAAGCTGCTGATGAAACGTGCCGGATCATCGCATCAGAGTGCCAACCGTATTAGCCTGCTGCGTGATCGTAATGGCGATGGTGTGGCTGATCAAAAAACCATATTTCTACAAAATCTGAACTCTCCGTTTGGCATGGCGCTGGTCGGCAATACGCTTTACGTAGCCAATACGGATGCCTTAATACGATTTCCTTATCAAAAAGGTGCAACTCAAATTACCGCAAGCGGCAGCAAAGTCCTGGATTTACCCGGTGGTCCCCTAAACCATCATTGGACCAAAAATGTCATTGCCAACCCTGCGGGCAGCAAACTCTATATTACCGTAGGTTCAAACAGTAACGTGGCTGAAAATGGCTTAGACCAGGAAACTGGCCGGGCATTAATTATGGAATTTGATATTGCCAGTGGCAAAACACGGCCCTTTGCCACAGGACTGCGGAATCCTAATGGAATGGACTGGCAACCGCAGAGTGGCATGCTCTGGACAGTCGTGAATGAACGCGATGAAATTGGCAATGATCTGGTGCCCGATTACCTGACCTCAGTCAAGGATGGTGCTTTTTATGGCTGGCCCTATAGTTATTATGGCCAACATGTAGACACGCGGGTCAAACCTCAAAACCCTGAACTGGTCACACGTGCGATTAAGCCAGATTACGCTCTGGGTAACCATATGGCTTCCTTAGGCCTGACATTTTATACGGCTCAATTAATGCCGCAATATCGCAGTGGTGCGCTGATTGGCCAGCATGGCTCATGGAACCGTAAACCGCATAGCGGCTATAAGGTTATTTTTGTGCCCTTTCAAAATGGCCAACCTTCGGGTATGCCTCAAGATGTATTAAGTGGTTTTTTAAATGATCAAGGTGAGGCACTTGGACGGCCGGTTGGCGTAGCAGTTGATCGTTTCGGAGCGATATTGGTCGCTGATGATGTGGGCAATATGGTTTGGCGCGTATCGCCCATCGGGACAATGATGGATAACCGGCCAGTCAATAAAACGATTAGCCCTGCTTCTGCGAGTCAACAGCCTGTAAGTTCACCACCTACCGTAGAACAAGCAGCAAAGTAATTGTGGCTGAATCAAATGATATAAAAATAGCCCGACATCCTGTCGGGCTTTTTCGTATGGGGTAGTTAAGCATGACTCCTGTCTTGCTTCACGATCCTGGTGTATGAACGTTTGATTGTTGTTTTATGTTCCGGAACATCCTGTTCCTGTATGAAAGAGGTGGTCCCACTTGTTTGAACAACTAAAAGCGTATTTATAAGTAATATTCCGCTCTAGTTAAGCCACCTTGTTTTGTTGGGGTAGCTGATCATAGTAAAACTCATTTGGTGTCATTTTGTCTAGACTCGAATGAGGTCGTTTCAGATTATAAAACTCAAAATATGCACTCA
>NZ_VPCP01000087.1:0-12028 GCF_013418145.1 Acinetobacter sp. YH12201
CTAGACAAAATGACACCAAATGAGTTTTACTATGATCAGCTACCCCAACAAAACAAGGTGGCTTAACTAGAGCGGAATATTACTTATAAATACGCTTTTAGTTGTTCAAACAAGTGGGACCACCTCTCATCAGAAGATAAAGATGATTTTGTTAGGGATTTTGCAGCATCACTTGCCAATAAAGGTTTAAAGGTTTGGTATGATGAGTTTACTTTAAGGATAGGGGACAGCCTTCGTCAAAAAATTGACAGGGGGCTTGCCAAAAGTAGGGTTGGATTAGTGGTTTTATCTCCTTCTTTTATTGCTAAGGGGTGGACTAATTATGAACTAGACGGGATTGTAACTCGCAATGTATCAGGAGAGCAGATTCTGCTTCCAATTTGGCATAACCTAACAAAGCAACAAGTAATTGATTTCAGTCCTTCTTTAGCGGATAAGGTTGCACGTTCAACGGCTACACACACTATTGATGAAATTTCCAATGAAATTGTTGACTTAATTAATTCACATAAATAGAAAATATATTATGAGTAGACATAAAGTATTTATTAGTTATCATCATCTATTGGATCAAGAATATAAAGATTATCTTGAACAGTTAAATGAGAAACATCAAATTTTTATTAATCAATCTGTACAACTTGGTGAAATTGATGATTCTTCACCAACAGAGCAAATAAGAGAAATTATTCGTGATGATTATTTACAGGACTCTTCTGTATTGATTCTTTTAGTTGGTCTTGAAACTAAGAATAGAAAGCATATTGATTGGGAAATTTATTCAAGTATGAGAGACAGTAAAAAGAATAAAAAGTCAGGCATACTTGTGATTAATTTACCTACAATCAATTGCTCTTATTATACGGCTGCCCATGGAGAAGGAGAAAAACGTCTTTATCCTTCCACTACTTGGGTGTCTATTAATGACAGAAAAGAGTATGAAGAAAGATACCCATATATGCCGGATAGAATAATAGATAATTTATTAACCCATAAATCTTATATTTCAGTAGTGAACTGGTTTGATATTGCAAACAATCCTGAAAAACTGAGATTTTTAATAGACTTAACTTTTCAGGATGTAGGAAAAGCAGAATATGATTTTTCGAGATCAATGAAAAAAATAAATGGTAAAAGTAATTCTGGGAATATCTATTCACCTGAGTTTATTTAATTAAGTTTATATAGTTTATTATTTTTAATAGATATCTAATAATTTTTGTTGCCGCATGTTAATTAAAAAATTATTAGATATCTGGAGTTTTAAATTGACTGATATTATTACACCCCCAATAGCAGTGCATTTTGTTTGGCATCAGGCAGATAATGAATCATTTCAAAAAAACTGTATACCTTTTAGAAAGTTTTTAACAAGAGATATTGAGCGACCATTTTCACGGGAATTAAATATTCCTACATTTTTTTATAGTGGTCTAAATGAAACTCCGAGTTATCCATCTAGTTTAGCTCAAAGAAATATAGTGTTTGTTTTTCTTAGCGAAAATACTCTTACAGATGAAAGATGGGTTGATTACTTTAAGACCTTTCCTGTAGAAGAAAATCAGTCACTTATTCCTGTAGCATTTGATAAAGAGGGTATAAAACATTGTTACCATAAAGGGTCTCTTTATAATCGAAATGCTTTGAGATTATATGATTTTAGTTTTTCAGATGATGATCAAACACATGAGCTAGAATCAATTTTAAAATTATCACATGAGTTATATCGATTTGGTTTTGTTGGGAGAAGGGCGTCACCCTTAGGCTCAAATACGTCGATTCATCTTTTTTTAAGTCATGCTAAGAAGGGAGAAACGGGTGCAATATATGCAAAAGCAATTAAGCATTATATTGATACCACGAATATGAAAAACTTCTTTGATGCTTCTGAAATTTCAGTTGGTTACCAGTTTGACACGGAGATAATAAATCATATTAATGAATCGACTTTAATTGCTATTACGACTGATGCATATTCGTCTCGTTATTGGTGCCAACGTGAAATTTTGGAAGCTAAAAAAAATAATAGACCGATTATTTCAGTAAATTGCTTACAAGTTTACGAGGATAGAATATTCCCGCCAGCTGCTAATGTGCCTTGTGTGCATATTGCACCTTCTGATAAGCCAACTAAATTGGAAATTTTGAATATTTTAGTTGCTGCCCTAATTGAAACAATTAGATTTAATTTTTCTATCTCCTTGCTTAATTATTATAAACAACAATCCTGGATTGATTCGACAGCAGTCGTATTGGCCCGTCCTCCTGAAATTCAACAGATAGTCTCTTTAAGAAGTGAGATGGTTGAAAATGAGACTTTAAAAATTTGTTATCCCGAACCTCCTATTTATGCAGAGGAAATGGATTGGCTAGAATTCTTAAAAGTTAAGCCTTCAACTCCTTTATGGACATGTGGCGATTCGAATACACAAAACAAAAAAATAGGTATTTCGATATCTGAATATGGTGCAGATTTTGAGAATATACATATCCATGAAGATGAGTTGAAACGATTCTCACAAGAACTTGCTAGACATCTTTTGGTAAGAGGTAATACTATTATTTTCGGTGGAGACTTAAGGGATGATGGTTTTACTGAATTCATTCTTGATGAAGCCAGCATTTTACAAAATAGATTACCTGAAAGAGAATTTAAGGTTGAGAATCATTTGGCTTGGCCATTACATCTCGTAAATAATTTGAATAAATGGAAAGCTAAATATGATCAGATAATTTCACATATTAAGTATTCTGTTCCTCATGATTTAGAATCTGAAGTTGATCAATCTAAATTTTTACAACCTGTAGATGTTCATGATCAATATGTGTGGTCAAGATGTTTAACTTTTATGCGAGAAAGCTCTATATCTAAAAGTGATATTAGGATTTTAGCTGGAGGAAAATCTAAAGGTTATAAAGGGAAAATGCCTGGTGTTTTAGAGGAATTCTTAATATCAATAGAGCATAACAAGCCAATATATTTAGTTGGTGGTTTAGGTGGTATCACACGTGATATTTGTATGGCTATTACTGGGCAGAATCACATACCTGAGATTTTGACACTAGATTGGCAGTTGGCAAATAATCAAGGCTATAATGAATTAGTAGAGTATCTTTCTACTAAAGGTTATGAAATGCATTATCCTGATATTGTCCATAAGATTCAAAATATAGATATTAATCAGTTGGCATCATCGGCTGGGCTATCTTTGGTTGATTATAAGAAATTAATGGAAACACCATTTATTGATGAGATTATCCATTTGATTCTAAAAGGTATGAAGGAAATATCATGATTAGGTCTGTTAGATTGCTGTATAGCAATCTAACTGTTTTATTATTGATTAATAAAATCTGGTAGTCTTTTTCCTTTTACCCAAGCATATTTGAGCCCGTCTAGGTATTCACTCTTAGTAATTGTTGGATATAGTTCAAGATATTCCTGTCCTTTAAACTCTTTGTCTTCTTCAAAGGTTAATGGTAATACGCTGACTTTTTCAGGGCGATACCCATCAAAGTACCCCAATTCCCACGGCATCCATTTAGATTCTTTTGAGCTAAAAGTGTGAATATATATAAGAGATTTACATTGTCTCATTCGTTTTCTTAAAATGTCTGCTGTAGCTGCATTTACTTTATCTCTTTCTAATGAAGGGTCGATAATCCAATCAACATATACTGTAAAACCACTTTCTTCTAATAAAGTTTTAACACCTAAAATTAAATCAGCATCTTTAATTGCATGTGATAAAAATATATCAAATCTATTTTGCATCTCTTGATTTTTGATAGCTTCATTAAGTACTGAGTCAAGCATAATGTGTTTAGATTTAGCTTGAGCTCTAGTAGCTGCTGAACGCGCTTCTGATCGGGTATAAAATTTCATATTCCAAGTTCTTATTGGTTAATTTTCTTATTTAAAAAAGCCATTCATTTCTGAATGGCTTTCGATTTAACTAATGACATCTATGTGTCGCAAATGACATAAGATGTGTCGTTTTACGTTATATTTCTTACCAGCTTAACGCACCGCCGGTCTGATAGTCCGTAACACGCGTCTCGAAGAAATTCTTCTCTTTACGCAAGTCCATCATTTCCGACATCCACTGGAATGGGTTATTCACACCAGCGAATTGTTCAGGCAAACCAAGTTGCGCTAAACGACGGTTACAGATGAACTTCAGGTATTCTTCCATCATCGCAGCATTCATGCCAAGTACACCGCGTGGCATGGTGTCACGTGCGTATTCGATTTCAAGCATGGTGCCTTCAAGAATCATCTGGATGATTTCTTCCTGGAACTCAGTGGTCCATAAACCTGGGTTTTCGATCTTGATCTGGTTGATCATATCGATACCGAAGTTCAGGTGCATAGACTCATCACGTAAAATGTACTGGAATTGCTCGGCAACACCGTTCATCTTGTTACGACGGCCCATAGACAGAATCTGGCTGAAACCACAGTAGAAGAAAATACCTTCAAGAACACAGTAGAACGCGATCAGGTTGCGAAGCAAAATCTGGTCATTTTCAGGTGTGCCAGTTTTGAACGTAGGGTCACTTAAAGACTGGGTATATTTCAGGCCCCAAGCGGCTTTACGCGCAACGGACGGTACTTCGCGGTACATGTTGAAGACTTCGCCTTCATCCATACCTAATGACTCGATACAGTACTGATAAGCGTGAGTATGAATCGCTTCTTCAAATGCTTGACGCAAGATGTACTGACGGCATTCAGGGTTGGTGATGTGACGGTAAATCGCCAGTACCAGGTTGTTTGCAACCAGTGAATCGGCAGTCGAGAAGAAACCAAGTGAACGCATCACGATGGTACGCTCATCTTCAGTTAAGCCATTTTCAGACTTCCAAAGCGCGATGTCGTGGTTCATGTTGACTTCTTGCGGCATCCAGTGGTTGGCACAACCGTCCAGATACTTTTGCCAAGCCCATTCGTATTTGAATGGAACCAGTTGGTTCAGGTCAGCACGACAGTTGATCATGGCTTTATCATCAACCTGTACACGCTGAGCGCCCATTTCAAGCTCTTCCAGACCTGGAGCAACATCAAGGTTCTCTAGGGAAGAAGATGCTCTTGCCAATGAATCGGTTGGATTTGATCCTCGGTTTTGAGTGGCTCTAAGGGGTTGTGCAGTTGCCACATGCGACGGTGCGTTGTGTGCATCAGATACCACCTGTGTATGAGCCGCTTTTTGCGGTTCGACGGGCGCAGACTTGTGTTCAGGTGCAGCCGGTTTTTGCGAATCATCTTCGAAATCGTCCCAACTTAGGATAGACATATCAATTCTCTCTTCGTTGCTTATATCCGTTATCTGACATCTCACAAACGAAGATGTCTACTATACGCTTAAATTGTGTAAGCAAAATTAAGTTTTGCCGATCACTGCTCTAATCTTGTTCGATAGGACAGATATCCTCACGACTTATTTTGCTTACGCTGCTGTTTACGAATGGCTAAAAACGCATAAACCATAGGCGTGTAAAAGAAAATAAAGGCAAACACCAGTACTGCAAGTCCTAACATGTAGTTATGGGTCATATGGAGCATGGTGGTTTATTTCCTTTATTGTTAAATATTAAATCCTCCCCAAACCCCTCCTTTAATAAAGGAGGGGTTTTCCGTGAATTCTTTTGCTTCCACGGAAGTCCCCCTTTGGAAAAGGGGGATTTAGGGGGATTTTGAGAAGAGTTCAATTAATTTAACTCTTCTCGTTAGGCAACTGCCTGAGCAATTGCTTGGATTTCACTTTCTTTAGCTTGGTTAGTATCTGAAGAATGTCCAGCACTGCCACCTAATAAGAAATATATTACTAATAGGCGACAAATAAATTTTTCTGCTTCTTCAAAAACTACACGTACTTTCTTTCTAAAATCTTTTAACTTCTTCGACATGTTCGCTCCTAAAAGGAATCAATCATTACGAAGTAGCAAGAGTGAGTTCTTATGCTAACCACTCATAAGAATCAACCATTGCTAAAGTCGCAATGAAGAGATAAATCTCGGTTGATTCCTAAGTTAGTTAACTTATTGACAAGCCTCACAATCAGGGTTGTCAATTGAACATGCCATTGGCACTGGTGCTGCTTGAGCAAAACCATCTTCTTCAGCTTTCACTTCAGGCGCTACCGCAGCAGTAACAGGTGCTGCAACAGTGGCCGGTTTAACGGCATTCAATGCGCCAGTGTTAATAGTTGATTTCTCGGCAGAAGTTGCACCTAATGCACGGAGGTAATAAGTTGTCTTAAGACCACGTAACCATGCCATTTTGTAAGTCAGGTCAAGTTTCTTACCGTTTGCACCAGAGATGTAAAGGTTAAGCGACTGAGCCTGATCAATCCATTTTTGACGGCGTGATGCAGCATCCACAATCCAGCGTGGCTCAACTTCAAATGCAGTTGCGAAAATCGCTTTAAGCTCTTCAGGAATACGAGAAATCTTTTGTACCGAACCTTCAAAGTGTTTCAGGTCGTTGACCATCACTGAATCCCAAAGACCGCGATCTTTTAACGCACGTACCAGGTACGGGTTGATCACTGTGAATTCACCAGAAAGGTTTGATTTCACATACAGGTTTTGGAAAGTCGGTTCGATCGACTGAGATACGCCACAGATGTTCGAAATAGTCGCAGTAGGTGCAATCGCCATTACGTTCGAGTTACGCATACCGTCTTTTTGAACTTTGGCACGTAAAGTGTCCCAGTCTAAACGTTGTGTACGGTCTACTTCAAACATGCGTTCTGGGCGTGATTTCGCCACGATGTCTAAAGAATCAATAGGAAGGATGCCTTGATCCCAAAGTGATCCTTTAAATGTTTCGTAAGTACCACGTTCAACAGCCAAGTCGCTAGAGGTTTGAATAGCGTAGTAGCTGATTACTTCCATAGATTCGTCAGCGAAATCTACAGCTTCGTCAGAACCATATGCCAGTTTCATTTCATATAAAGCATCTTGGAAGCCCATGATACCCATACCGACTGGACGGTGTTTCAGGTTTGAATTTTTCGCTTGCGGAACCGCGTAGTAGTTGATGTCAATCACGTTATCGAGCATACGAACCGCGGTTTTTACAGTGCGCGCCAATTTTTCACGGTCTAATACACCACCTTGAACGTGCTGTACCAAGTTGATTGAACCCAGGTTACATACCGCGATTTCATCCTGGTTGGTGTTCAGAGTGATCTCAGTACATAAGTTTGATGAATGCACTACGCCCACGTGTTGCTGTGGTGAACGCAAGTTACATACGTCTTTGAATGTGATCCAAGGGTGACCTGTTTCAAACAGCATAGAAAGCATTTTGCGCCACAAGTCTTTGGCACGCACTTTCTTGTGCAGCATGTCGGTTTCTTTGGCAATGCTTTCGTAATAAGCATAGCGTTCTGCAAATGCTTGACCGGTTAAATCGTGAAGATCTGGTGTTTCAGATGGCGTGAACAATGTCCATTCAGCATCTTCAAATACACGTTGCATGAACAGGTCCGGAACCCAGTTTGCTGTGTTCATGTCATGGGTACGGCGACGGTCATCACCGGTATTCTTACGCAGTTCAAGGAACTCTTCGATATCCAGGTGCCAGGTTTCTAAGTATGCACATACCGCACCTTTACGTTTACCACCCTGGTTTACCGCAACGGCAGTATCGTTGGCCACTTTAAGGAAAGGTACGACACCTTGTGATTTACCGTTGGTGCCTTTGATATATGAGTTCAATGCACGAACAGGTGTCCAGTCATTACCTAAACCGCCAGCCCATTTAGACAGCATGGCATTATCACGCATTGCGCCATAAATGTTGTAAAGATCATCGGCAATCGTGGTTAAGTAGCAGCTCGACAACTGTGGACGTAAAGTACCAGAGTTGAACAGGGTCGGCGTAGAGGCCATGTAGTCGAAGCTAGACAATAAGTTATAGAATTCGATGGCACGCTCTTCACGGTTTTCTTCATTTAACGACAGCCCCATTGAAACGCGCATAAAGAACAATTGCGGTAATTCAAAACGGATGCCATTTGAATGAATGAAGTAACGGTCAAATAAGGTTTGCAGACCTAAGTAGGTGAACTGGTTTGAGCGTTCTGGTTGAATCGCCGCTGCCAGTTTCGCAAGGTTAAAATTCAATAATTCTGGTGACAGAAGATCAAGCTCGATCCCTTTCTTAAGGAAAGTCTCTAAAGCATCGCCTTCATTGGTATCTGTAGATAGGCCCAAGAACTCTAAACCTGTAGCAACCAGATTGTCACGAAGTAAACGTGCAGTCACATAGGTATAATTTGGTTCTTGTTCAATACGGGTACGTGTCGCCATCATCATCGTTGTAGCGATGTCAGATTCTTTTACGCCGTTATAGAGGTTTTTTACGGTTTCATCGACAATGGCTTTAACGTCAATACCTTCCAGGCCTTCAGCTGCTTTTGCCACATGTGCTTCTAGTGCGCCCAGGTCAAGCGGTTTAAGCTGACCATTCGCAGTAGTCACTTGTAAAGTCGGATGGTGATGAGCGCCAGTCTGTTTGCGTGCTTCAGAGCGTTGTTCGCGGTAGATGACATACGCACGTGCAACTTTTTGTTCACCAGTACGCATCAGCGCAAGTTCAACCTGGTCTTGAATTTCTTCAATATGAATTGTGCCGCCTGACGGTAAACGACGGTTAAACGTATTCATCACCATTTCAGTCAGTTGCTCGATACGATCATGAATACGGCTAGAATCTACACTTTGCTGGCCTTCTACAGCCAAAAAAGCTTTACCAATCGCTACAGAAATTTTTTCTGCGTCAAAAGTGGCAACATCACCGGTGCGTTTAATCACCTGAAGTTGACCAGGAGTTGAAGTGATTACGCTCATTTAGCATAGCTCCATTGTCATCTATTTTTATGTTTATGGACCATTTGAACCGGGCAAACTTTATGCCACAGTATTTGAGGAATAAACACAAGACCTAGTGGTTTTAAAATTAATTGAACACAAGATACGGGAAAATTTAGGGTAGATCAATATTGACATTTTGCTAAATATTTTTCTTAGTACATGCATTAATCTCTGTAAAAATATTGCTATTTTTATTGATTTTTCTATAAGCCTTATCAGGCAAGGCATAGCATAACAAAGCTAAAAAAATGTGCTTATAGATAACATTGTGGATAACTTAAAAGAAGCTATCTAACTAGTCAGAAACTGTGCAAACAGACAGACGGTTTAAAAAATAGACATTTTGTCGCTAAATATTTCTATAAATAGCCTGAAAATTACTAAAATATGAAAAATTCAATAAATTCAATGTTTAAAAAAAATATAACAAAATGCTACTTTGATGTATCAGTTTGGTGAACAGCATCTTGTTTACAATGTAAACGTGTGTATATTGCTGAAGATATTAAAGCCTATCCAACGGATTTTTAAGGATAGCTTAATCCATATAAAGGGGCATTTTATGAGCCAAGAAGAAAAGTTACCTAAAATTTTAATTGTTGAAGACGATGAACGTCTTGCGCGTTTGACTCAAGAATACCTTATCCGTAACGGATTGGAAGTTGGGGTAGAACCTGACGGTAATCGTGCAATCCGCCGTATCATCGCTGAACAGCCAGATTTGGTGGTACTTGATGTCATGTTACCGGGTGCGGATGGTTTGACCATTTGTCGTGAAGTACGTCCACATTATCATCAGCCAATTTTAATGCTGACAGCACGTACTGAAGACATGGACCAGGTTTTAGGCCTGGAAATGGGGGCAGATGACTATGTCGCAAAACCGGTTCAACCGCGTGTATTACTTGCCCGTATTCGTGCCTTGCTGCGCCGTACCGACAAGGCTCCTGAAGATGAAGTGGCTCAACGCATAGAATTTGATGATCTGGTAATCGATAATGGTGGACGATCAGTGACCTTGAATGGTGAGCTGGTTGACTTTACCAGCGCGGAATACGACCTGTTATGGTTGTTGGCTTCAAATGCGGGTCGCATTCTTTCCCGTGAAGACATTTTTGAGCGTCTGCGCGGTATTGAATATGACGGTCAGGATCGTTCAATTGACGTACGTATCTCACGTATCCGTCCAAAAATTGGCGATGATCCTGAAAATCCAAAACGTATTAAAACGGTACGCAGTAAAGGTTATCTGTTCGTTAAAGAAACAGGTCTTTAATCTCTGCCCGCTCGCTAATTTTATAGGACAACTACGTGTTTAAACACAGTATATTCTTGCGCATTTATGCAGGATTAGTGATTTTAGTGGCCTTGGTTGCCTTATTTGGCTATCTACTGGTACAAATCATCAATTATCAGCGTGCGCAAGAATATCGTGAGTCGTTGACCGATGGTATTTCTTATATCATTAGTGAAGGGATTGCCCGACAGCCGAATGAACAGCAGAAAAAAGACTGGATTTCTGATGCTTCCGATTTGCTGGAGCTTCCGATCTATTATGTTGATGCGGCTAAGGTGGATTTATCGCGTACCGAGAGAAAACGGATTGAAGAGCGTAAAGCAGCCGTTCGTTATGATGCAGAAAACTCCATTGCTTATATCATTATTGGTCTGAAAGATGATCCTCAGCATTTGCTGTATGTAAAAGTGAATAAAATAGGCGAGCGCCAGATGAAAGCCTTACCTATTTTCATTCTGGATTATCTGGTGTATTACCCTGGGCAAGAAAAAGAGTATCTCGCCAAAATTCAATCGAATTTTTCTTATCCGATTGCCATTGAAAAAGTGCAAAACCTACCGCTTGATTCTGAACAAATCGGCCGGCTTCGCTTGGATCACAGTATTATTTTGTACCGTGACAATGCCTCGGTTCGGGGTACCACCATCTCGATCGTTTCTCCTATGCCCAGCTCACCTTCCGAGGTGCTGGTTTTAGGGCCTGTACCTTTATTTAACTGGATGCCTTTCCAGTTGGCTGCAGGCATTACCTTGCTGAGTCTGTTTGTATTAAGTCTTGGGGTGTATGGATTGCTGGTGCCGATGCAGCGTCGTTTACGTGAAGTGAATTACGCCTTGCATCGCATGAAATCGGGTGACATGACCTTGCGTTTACCAGTCGATGGTACCGATGAAATGGCCAGTCTGGCGACCAATTACAACAGCATGTCCGATCATATTCAGCGTTTGATTGAAGCACAGCGTGAGCTGATGCGTGCAGTTTCGCATGAACTGCGAACACCTGTAGCACGTATCCGTTTTGGTATGGAAATGTTGGCCGAAGAAGATGACTATGAGTATCGCCTACAACAGGTTGAACAGATTGATAAAGATATTGAAGCGCTCAATACCTTGATTGATGAAATCATGACCTATGCAAAACTGGAGCAGGGCACACCTTCTTTAGATTTTGAAAAAATCGTGCTGTTTGAAGTGCTGGATCAGGTGGTGATTGAAACCGAGGCACTTAAAACTCAAAAAGAAATTGAACTCAAAGCACCACCTATTAGTGTGGTGGTCGATGCCGAGCGGCGTTACTTGCATCGTGTAGTACAAAATCTGGTTGGCAATGCGGTTCGCTACTGTGATCATAAAGTGCTTGTCAGTGGTGGTATCAATGACGCGGGGCAGGCTTATGTTCAGGTAGAGGATGATGGTGCCGGTATTCCTGAGGAAGAGCGGCAGCGCATTTTTGAAGCTTTTGCCCGTCTGGAT
The DNA here is from genome assembly GCF_013418145.1 of Acinetobacter sp. YH12201. Lineage (NCBI taxonomy): Bacteria > Pseudomonadati > Pseudomonadota > Gammaproteobacteria > Moraxellales > Moraxellaceae > Acinetobacter > Acinetobacter sp. YH12201. The sequence continues at coordinate 11,656 of NZ_VPCP01000087.1, forward strand.
GACAGCCGTACCCGTGCTTCAGGGGGCTATGGTCTAGGTTTGTCCATTGTGAGCCGTATTGCTTACTGGTTTGGTGGGAAAATTGAGGTGGATCAAAGCCCGATTTTAGGCGGGGCTCGTTTCACCATGTCGTGGCCGGTACAGCGGTTTAATAAAGCAAAAAAGAAAACCGGTGTCCTTAAGGCTGATGGTGTCATACAGACAGAATTTTAAAGAATAGGGAACACTAAAAAGCACCGAATGCGGCACTGCTGTCCCACAAATATCACAAGAAGAACCTCAATTGAGGTTCTTCTTGTTTTCGCCATTTTTTATCAGGCACAAAGAGTGACCTTAAAAGTTTCCTTTCAAATAAATTGACCTGAATAATTCG
>NZ_VPCP01000088.1:0-11902 GCF_013418145.1 Acinetobacter sp. YH12201
TCGCAAGAGATGCGATGGATGTCTGATTATTTGTAGTCATAAATTTAAGTCCCCACTTGTTTCTAAGTGGGGACTAAATTAAGGCTTATAGGATGAATTCAGAAGGTGTGTTCAGCGGACGCTTACTGTGAATTTCCGCAAAGCCTGGAAAAATGCGAAATAGAAACAGTCACTGAAAAAGGAGCCACCATCTTATATCATGAATACTGCTGATTTAAGACCGGGTGGAACGGTATCAGGGCCGACCATGATGACCGCTGCTGATTATGCACTGTATATTGCCATACTGGGTGAAATCGGTATTGTGGCCTTGGCTGTCACGACCAGTTTATCCATCAATTTTTTAAGAAAACCGACGGCAGCACAGGATATTCGTGCGGTCTGTCAATTAATGAAAGTGGGCAAGGCTCTCATTGTGGGTGATGTATGGTTATATTCCATCAAGTTAGATGAGCCGATTGCACATGCAGTGGGGACTTATTCCATCCCACCCCGGCAATAAACAGATATCATGCCAATTGAAAAAGCCGAACAAAGATGTCCGGCTTTTTTATTTAGTCTACACGGGTTTAAGCATCTACATTGACCAACGGAGTTTCCACCTGGAAGTTGGGTGGAGTCAGTACCGTTTTACGCAATTCAGGCCCAAGCTCCGGATAATCCAGAGTGTAATGCAAACCGCGTGATTCCTTGCGTGCCATGGCACAGCGCACAATCATCTCTGAAACCAGTACCAGGTTACGCAGTTCAATCAGGTTTTTGCTGACATGGTAATCCTGATAATATTCAGTGATTTCACGCTTCAACATTTCGATACGATGTAAGGCACGTTGCAGACGTTTAGTGGTCCGGACAATCCCGACATAGTTCCACATGGTCTGACGCAGTTCATCCCAGTTTTGCAGAATAACGACATTTTCATCCGGATTCATCACTTGGGAATCATCCCAGCTTGGTGCATCAGGAGAAACATAATCTGGATTGAACAGGCTTTCTATATGTTTGGCTGCACTCATGCCGTAGACAAAACATTCTAAAAGTGAGTTACTCGCCATCCGGTTAGCACCGTGTAAGCCAGTATAAGAGGTTTCACCAATAGCGTATAAACCTTGAAGGTCGGTCTGGCTGTTTTCATCGACTACCACACCGCCACAGGTATAGTGCGCCGCAGGAACCACAGGAATCATGTCTTTGGTAATGTCGATGCCAAGTTCTAGTAAACGGGCATACAGGGTAGGGAAATGTTCTTTCACAAACTCGGCTGGTTTATGCGTGATATCCAGCCAGACATGACGGATACCCAAACGTTTAATTTCATAGTCAATCGCACGTGCCACAATATCACGCGGTGCCAGTTCAGCGCGTTCGTCAAAACGCAGCATAAAACGTTCACCATCAGGCAAGCGTAAATAAGCCCCTTCACCACGCATGGCTTCGGTAATTAAAAAGGAGCGTGCTTGCGGATGATACAGGCAGGTTGGATGGAACTGGTTAAACTCCATATTGGCAACCCGGCAACCGGCACGGTAAGCCATGGCGATACCATCACCGGTCGCAATATCCGGATTGGAGGTATACAGATAGGCTTTCATTGCCCCACCACATGCCAAAGCGGTAGAGGGTGCCAAGAATGTATGGACTTTTTCAGTCTTTTCATCGAGCGCGTATAAACCCAACGCACGATTTTCTTGATCTTTCAGGCCGAGTTTTTTTGAAGTAATTAAATCAATGGCAATATAATTTTCAAAAATAGTGATGTTTTGCTTTTCACGGGCACGTTGCACCAAAGTGGTTGAAATGGCGCGACCTGTCGCATCTGCAGCATGGATGATACGGCGTTGGGAGTGACCACCTTCACGGGTTAAATGCAATTGTTCCTGTTCATCTAAGGTAAATTGCACGCCATGTTTTAGCAGAAAGTCGACCGAAGGTTTGCCGCCTTCTACAGTCTGCTTGACCGCTTCACGCTCACATAAATGTGCACCTGCAATCATGGTGTCATCAATATGCTGTTCAATTGAGTCAGTTTCATCTAAAACCGCCGCGACACCGCCTTGTGCATAAAAAGTACTGGCTTCGGTGAGTGCCGATTTGGCCAAAACAGCAATATTGAAATGATCTGGTAATGATAAAGCCAGGCTTAAACCTGCACCACCACTGCCTACAATGATCACGTCAAAATGATGTGTTGTATTTAAATTAGACATGTTCATCAGCTAATTTGAAAAAAGTTTGCTAATAACACCCCTTTTTTCATCAAAAAACAAGAGCTAATATGCTAATGTATGATGAGAAAAAGTAATAAAGCAACAAACTTTTAAGAAAGATTTAAGCTGTTGTTTATACAAATATAATCAAACATATTATTACCCAAGACAGACATGTTTTATGCTAAATACTGTTTACGCATACTTATAATGAATGGAGTGAATGCTTTATATGAACAATCGCTATATAAAAAAAGGAATGTATGCTGCTGTATTCACCATGGCAGCGATGCAAACACAAGCAGCTTCTTCGGTAGACTTTTCCAATCTGGTTGAACAGGTCAGCCCTGCTGTAGTGAGTGTCAGTGTCGTTAAAAAAATGACTCAGGAAGAGCTGATTCAACAGCAAATTCCTGAAATTTTGAAACGCTTTTTTGGCAATCAGGTGATTGTTCCACAGCAACAGGCTCAGCAAGAGAAAACCGCTTACGGCAGTGCATTTTTTATCAGTAAGGATGGTTATCTGTTAACCAATCATCATGTGGTTGAAGATGCATCTAAAGTGACCATTATGTTTAATGACCGCCGTGAGATTGATGCCACCATAGTTGGAAGTGATGCGCGTACCGATGTGGCGCTACTGAAAGTCAATGGTTCCAATTTCCCTGAACTGCGTACAGGCAATGTAGACCGGCTGAAAGTCGGTGAGCCGGTACTGGCTATTGGTTCACCTTTCGGTTTTGACTATTCTGCATCTGCCGGTATTGTCAGTGCGAAAATGCGTAACATGATGGGCGAAACCTCGGTGCCCTTTATTCAAACCGATGTGGCGTTGAATCCGGGTAACTCAGGCGGTCCCTTGTTTAACCAGAATGGTGAAGTGGTTGGGGTAAACTCGCGTATCTTCAGCGGTACTGGCGGATATATGGGCCTGTCATTTTCCATTCCGATCGATGTGGCGATGGATGTGGCAGAGCAGCTGAAAAAGAATGGCAAGGTCACCCGTTCATATTTGGGAGTGATGTTGCAAGACATCGACCGTAACCTTGCTGAATCTTATAACCTGTCCAAGCCTGAAGGTTCATTGGTGACCCAGGTCGCTCCCAATTCCCCGGCAGCCAGAGCTGGCTTTAAGGCGGGTGATGTGATCCTGAAATATAATGGCTTGCCTATTTCCAGAACCTCTGATTTGCTCAACTACTTAAACCGGACTTCACCAAATCAAAACATTCAATTGCAAGTTTTGCGGGATGATAAGACTCGTAATATCTCGGCAACATTGATGACTGCACCGGACGACACACCGGCACCGGTGGAACAGGCAGCACAAAATAAAGGTCCTGTTTTGGGGGTGACGATTCGTAATTTGACTGCCAGTGAACAATCCCAACTGAATCTTAAAGGCGGTATTCTGATTCAAGAAGTCAAACGGGGAGGGATCGCATCACAATCCCGTATCGCTGTAGGTGATATCATTACTCAAATCAATAATAAAACCATTTTGAATAGTAATGACTTTATTAAGACAGTATCCGAACTGAAAAAAGGTTCAATTGCACGTGTTTCTATTATTCGTCAAGATCAGCGCGCAATTTTAGGCATGCGTATTGAATAGCATGAATCCATCGAACAGAAAACCACTCTACAGCTGAGTGGTTTTTTATATTTTGCAATTTTACTGCGATACAAAATTACGTAGACTGTGTAGCCTTGAAGGTCATTTTTTGCATAGTGTAAGGGTCGGTAAAATAGATGAGCACAGTTTTTGATTTGGAAATCACCGTTCAAGCAAAAGATATTGACAGTCTGGGACATGTAAATAACGTAGTGTATATGCACTGGATGCAGGATGTCGCTACTGCACATATTGAGGCCCTGGGTTTGGGGCTGAATGAATACATGGAACTGAAGCATGCCATGGTTGCGGTAGAGCACCATGTGCAATACCGTAAAGCGGCATTTGAAGGCGAAAAGATTATCTTGCGTACCTGGCTGGATGATATCAATGCCTTGTATTCTTTCCGGCAATATGTGTTTTATCGTCCCCAAGACCAAAGCGTTTTATTTATGGGGAATACCAAATGGGCCTGTGTGGAAATTGCCACAGGTCGGCCAAAACGCATGTCTCCCACTTTTAGCCAAGCCTACCAGCCGATATCGGAACAGGTGAATCCGCTGGATTTTAGTCAGTATGATGCGATGGCTTCAAATTGAGTACATGACTACAATCCGGTTTTATTTTGAAAATAACTGTCAAAGCGAAAAACGAACTCATTATTTAGGATACATTGAAAAATCCATCTGCTATAATCCTACGCAATTTCTATTCAGCTTTTGCCATGCATTAACTATTGGTTGCATGGCGTGTTTTTTTCTCAAGGTAGCCCATGGCGCAAGCTAAAAAATCTGTTGATATTAAAAACATTCGTAACTTCTCGATTATTGCGCATATCGATCATGGTAAATCGACACTGGCAGATCGCTTTATTCAAACCTGTGGAGGTTTGCAAGATCGCGAAATGCAGGCTCAGGTTCTGGATTCTATGGAATTGGAACGTGAGCGCGGTATTACCATTAAAGCGGCATCAGTGACGTTGTATTATACTCATCCGAACGGTCAAGAATACCAATTAAACTTTATTGACACTCCAGGACACGTGGACTTTTCATACGAAGTATCACGTTCGCTTGCAGCATGTGAAGGTGCGCTTCTGGTTGTTGATGCTGCGCAAGGGGTTGAAGCCCAGTCTGTAGCAAACTGCTATACCGCGATTGAACAGGGACTCGAAGTTTTACCAGTACTCAACAAGATTGACTTGCCGCAAGCTGAACCTGAGCGTGTGATCCAAGAAATTGAAGACATCATCGGGATTGAAGCAACTGATGCACCGACCTGTTCAGCGAAAACAGGTCTTGGCATTGAAGGCGTACTTGAAACGCTGGTGAATGTTATTCCTGCACCTACAGGTGATCGTGAAGCACCGCTACAAGCCTTGATTATTGACTCATGGTTTGATAACTACCTCGGCGTAGTGTCTTTGGTGCGTATCAAACAGGGGCGTGTGCGTAAGGGCGATAAAATGTTGATTAAATCAACTGGCCAATCGCACATCATTACCTCGGTCGGTATCTTCAATCCTAAACATACTGAAACAGGCATGCTTGAAGCGGGTGAAGTTGGCTTTATCATTGCAGGGATTAAAGATATTTTTGGTGCGCCTGTCGGTGATACCATTACCCTTGCGACTACTCCTGATGTTGCAACTTTACCTGGTTTCAAAAAGGTTAAACCGCAGGTGTATGCGGGTTTATTCCCGATTGATTCAAGCGATTTTGAACCGTTCCGTGAAGCACTTCATAAACTGCAAATCAATGACTCGGCATTATTCTTTGAACCTGAAAGTTCAGATGCCTTAGGTTTTGGTTTCCGCTGTGGCTTCCTTGGTATGTTGCACATGGAAATCGTACAGGAGCGTCTAGAGCGTGAGTACGATCTTGACCTCATTTCTTCTGCGCCAACCGTAATTTACGAAGCCGTGATGAAGAATGGTGAAACGATCTATATCGACAGTCCATCAAAAATGCCAGATGGTTCAACGGTAGAAGATTTGCGTGAACCTATTGCAGAATGTCATATCCTTGTACCACAAGAATACTTGGGTAACGTGATGACCTTGTGCGTGGAACGCCGTGGTGTACAAAAAGACATGAAGTTCATGGCGAACCAGGTTTCAATTACCTTTGAAATTCCAATGGCCGAAGTGGTCATGGATTTCTTTGATAAATTGAAATCATGTTCGCGCGGTTTTGCCTCACTCGATTACAACTTTATCCGTTTTGAAAGCTCATCGCTGGTGAAGGTTGACGTGCTTATTAATGGCGATAAAGTTGATGCCTTGGCCATGATCTGTCACCGTCAGGATGCACGTCACCGTGGTATCGCCCTGGTTGAAAAAATGAAAGACCTGATTCCGCGTCAAATGTTTGATGTGGCGATTCAGGCTGCCATCGGTGCGCAAATTATTGCCCGTTCAACTGTAAAAGCGATGCGTAAGAACGTATTGGCGAAATGTTATGGTGGTGACGTATCACGTAAGAAAAAACTTCTTTCTAAACAGAAAGAAGGTAAGAAGCGTATGAAGCAGGTGGGTAGTGTTGAAATCCCGCAAGAAGCGTTCCTTGCTGTGTTGAAAGTAGAAAGATAATAATAGAGGTCATATAGCTCATGGATTTTGATTTTAATTTAATTCTCGTTCCCGTCACGCTGATTTTTTTCTTGGTGTGGCTACTGGATAAGTTTGTTTTCAAACAAAGACAAACCTTAGGTAAGGGGAATGAAAATTTCATTATCACATGGGCATATGACTTCTGGCCAGTCCTGGCAGTGGTTCTGGTGCTGCGTTCATTCCTGTATGAGCCGTTTAACATTCCGTCCGATTCTATGGTTCCGACCTTGGAAACGGGGGATTATATTCTGGTCAATAAGTTTAACTATGGTGTGCGTCTACCGATTGTCAATACCAAAGTCATTGACGTTGGTGAACCGGAACGTGGCGATGTGATTGTGTTCCGTTATCCGCCACAACCGACCATCAGTTATATCAAACGTGTAGTAGGTTTGCCGGGAGATCATATTGTTTATGATCATGGACAACTGATTATCAATGGACAAAAAGTGGCGAAAGTTCCAGTGGAATTTAGCCGAGAAAAAGATATTCTCGATACACCAACTTCAATTTACCATCAAGAAACATTAGGCAAGCATACCTTTAAAATGCGTGAGCTTGAAGGTGTAAATGTGGCCCGTCAGGCCCCCTTTATCAACTATGTTGAAAATGGTAAATATTCATCTGAAAATGGTTTATATTGGGAAGTGAAAGTACCTGAAGGTCATTACTTCGCGATGGGGGATAATCGTGATCAGAGTGCTGACAGCCGTTTTTGGGGCTTCGTTCCGGAACAGAATCTAACAGGTCGTGCATTTTATATCTGGATGCATAAAGAACCTGGATTTAAATTACCGTCGTTTAAGCGCAACGGTGCAATTGATTGAGCATGATTGGAAAAAATAACAAATGCGTAAAAATCAACAAGGGGCATCTTATATTGCAGTTTTAATTGCAATCATTGGCTTTGCTTTCTTAGCAAAAATTGCCATCGCTGTTTGGGCACCGTACTGGGATGATCGGGTTGTAGATAGCCAGATTACAGAGTTGCTGCAAAGTAGCCCGGCCGATACCGATCCTTCAAAGTTTGCAAGTCAGATGAGTCAACGTTTAGAGATGAACAATGTTCGCGATCTTAAATTTGATGAAATCGCTCAGGTGACCAATATTGATGGACTGCAAGTGAAAAAAGAGTATGAGATAAGAAAGCCGTTCTTACTCAATATAGATTTAGTGTTAAAGTTCGAGAAAAGTTTTGATCAAAGGTCAGTCCAAACTAAGTGATATGCGCTTAGTCAACCGTATCGGTTATCAGTTTAAACAACCTGAATTATTGCAGCTTGCACTGACCCACCGATCGGTTAGTCATAAAACTAACTATGAACGTCTGGAGTTTTTAGGCGATTCATTGTTGGGGATGATCATTGCCCATTATTTGTATCAAGCCTATCCGCATGAAAATGAAGGGCGTTTAACGCGTATGCGTGCCACACTGGTTCGTCAGGAAGCATTAGGCAAAATTGCAAACGATTTGAAACTCGGTTCGTGTTTAATTCTCAGCACGGGTGAGTTGAAATCGGGTGGACATCATCGCGAATCTATTCTTGCTGATACTGTGGAAGCGATTATTGGTGCAATTTATGTTGATTGTCACGATTTAAATGTCTTGCAAGACATCGTGCTAAAATGGTACACGCCATATTTAGACCATATCGAACCTACAGACCAGCTGAAAGATCCTAAATCACGCTTACAGGAATATTTACAGGCACGTAAAAAACCTCTCCCTGTTTATGACGTTGTAGATATTCAAGGCGATGCTCCGAATCAGCATTTCAAGGTGGAATGTACGATTGAAGGCTTGCCTGTATTGTGTGGTGAGGGTTCAAGTCGTCGCTTTGCTGAACAGGCAGTTGCGGCAGATATCTTAAAACAATTGGAGCAAAAGTCTTAATGACTACTCATTCCGATCACATCGATGCTGATCACGAACCGCAAGACGGCGGTAACGATTTAATTAATCAATTCTTCAGTTTACAAGGAACGACGATTCCTTCGGACTTTAAAAGTGGCTTTGTTGCGATTGTAGGACGCCCGAATGTGGGTAAATCTACCTTGATGAACCATTTGCTGGGTCAAAAGCTTTCAATCACTTCACGTAAACCACAAACTACGCGCCACAAGATTGTGGGGATTGATACCCGAGAAAAATCTCAGGCAGTCTTTGTGGATACGCCGGGGATGCATAAAAAAGAAGTACGTGCCATCAATAAAATGATGAACCGTGCCGCTCATTCTGCACTTCGTGATGTCAATCTGGTGCTGTTTGTGGTTGACGCGCAAAAGTGGACGCAAAACGATGAACTGGTGCTGGAAAAACTGCAAAATGCAGAAATGCCGGTGATTCTGGTCATCAACAAGCTGGATACTTTTGAAAACAAGAATCAGGCCTTACCCTTGATTCAGGAACGTGCAAAGTTAATGAATTTTGCCGAAATCGTACCGGTATCGGCTTTACGTGGTGCCAATCTGGAACATTTGCGTAATACCATCGAAAAGTATTTGCCATTCCAGCCGCCACTCTATTCACTGGATCAAATCACCGACCGTTCAGAACGCTTCCTTGCTTCGGAAGTGATTCGTGAAAAAATCATGCGTCAGTTAGGTGAAGAGCTGCCGTATGATTTGACCGTGCAAATTGAATCTTTCAAGACTGAAGAAGCGACCATTAATGCGAAAACAGGTCGTCCAAAAGCGGCGTGTACCTATATTGATGCCACCATTTTTGTTGACCGTCCTGGTCAAAAGGCCATCGTAATTGGTGAAAAAGGTTCTAAGCTGAAAAAAATTGGTATGGATGCGCGTGCTGATATGGAAAAAATGTTCGAACAGAAAATCATGCTGACCCTTTGGGTGAAAGTTAAAGGTGGCTGGTCTGATGATGAGCGTGCATTAAAAAGCTTGGGTTATAGTGATATCTAAAATCTAGGTTTTACTTTGAAAGGAGCTGTAATGATGAAAGTACTGACTGTTGTGGCATGTGTATTGTTCCTGCAAGGCTGTATTTACAAGATTGTTACGGTTCCTGTCAAAGTGGCTTATAAAACCACTAAAGGCGTGGTTAAAGGTACGGCAGCTGTGGTGGGTGCCGTCATTCCAGATGGGGATGATGAAGAATCTGATTCTGAAAAGAAAAAGGATTAGACTTAAGCCTGTATGCGCAATGAAACCTTGCATGGTTATTTAATCCATCATCGTAAATACCGTGAGCGCAGCCATATTGTGTATCTGTTTACTCAGGAGCATGGTCGCGTGGATGGAATATTAAGACAAACGCCGCCGCCACAATATCAACCGATTTGCCTGCAAGCTTCGGGTAAATCTGAGCTGAAAAATTTTACCAAACTAGAAATTGTCAATCAGCCGATTTTCTTTTTTGGCGATGCCTTCTTTTCCGGTTTCTATCTGAATGAAATTATCCTGCGCTTGTGCCCGGTTGAAGTGGAAATGCCACAAACCTTTGTGCAATATCATCAGACCTTGCAGCAATTGCAACAATTGGCACAGCAGGAGTATCCTGATCTTTTTTTAAGACAAATCTTACGTCAGTTCGAGCATGCACTTTTAGAAGAACTGGGCTATGCACTTGATTTTACAGTGGATGCACAGCAACATAAAATTCAGGAATCACAATCTTATCTGTTTCAGCTCAATGATGGTTTTATTCCTACAGTACAACAATCACGTTCGACTTTATCTGGACAGCAGATTCTTTCGATGCGTGATTATGAAAAGGGTAGGGATTTTAATCCTGAACAGTTACAATTGTTGACTAAGCTGTATCGGCAGATCATCACTGCACTTTTGGGCGACCGACCGCTGAAAAGCCGTCAATTGTGGATTCAAAACACTCAATCTTAATTTTAAACATAGTTAGGTAATTGTTATGGCTGCATTACTTGGTGTAAATATTGACCATGTGGCGACTTTGCGACAGGCGCGTGGAACCACTTATCCAGATCCGGTAAATGCTGCTTTAATTTGCGAACAGGCCGGTGCAGAGGGTATCACCCTGCATTTACGTGAAGACCGTCGCCATATTCAGGATAATGATGTACGTCGTATGCGTCCTGTGCTGAAAACGCATATGAATCTGGAAATGGCTGTGACGGCTGAAATGGTGGAATTTGCCAAGGAAATCAAGCCTCATCATGTGTGCTTCGTTCCAGAAAAGCGTCAGGAAGTGACCACTGAAGGCGGTCTTGATGTGGTGGGTCATTTTGAAGATGTTAAAGCAGCGACTCAGGCCTTGTCTGCTATTGGCTGTGAAGTGTCTTTATTTATTGATGCTGACTTTGCCCAAATTGATGCAGCTGTCGCTTGCGGTGCACCTACCATCGAGTTACACACAGGTGCTTATGCCGATGCTGAAACTGCAGAAGCTCAGCAGTATGAACTTGAGCGTATTGTTAAAGGTGCGGAATATGCTGCATCTAAAGGTTTAATTGTGAACGCCGGGCATGGTTTGAACCTGAAAAATGTCACCCCAATTGCTGCAATTCCACAAATTCATGAGCTCAATATTGGTCATTCCATTATTGCCGATGCAGTATTTGTCGGTTTGGCCCAAGCTGTTCAACAAATGAAAGCTGTGATTAAAGCAGCACGTTAAGATTTAAGTTTAAAAGTTATGTCGACAACCCATTATGATGATCTCATGAAACCTGTGATTGGTTTCCTGGGATGTGAAACGCCAAAAGCGTGGCTAGATGAAGCTGTGAATAACCTAGAGTTGCTCATGCAGGATCATGCCAATTGTGAAAAAAAAGCCGCTGGCACAGCCATGAACCTGATGTTCCGCTACAGCTTTTTTACCGATTTGCAGGTCAAGCTGGCACAACTGGTACGTGAAGAAATGCTGCATTATGAGCAGGTGTTGGAATTTATGTCCAAACGCGGGCAGGAGTGGAAAGCAGTGAGTGCAGGTCGTTATGCAGGCATGTTGCGTAAGGAAATCCGTACTTATGAACCTGAAGCTTTAATCGATGTGCTGATTATCGGTGCTTTTGTGGAAGCACGTTCCTGTGAGCGTTTTTATGCACTTGCGCCACTGGTTGATGAAGAGTTAGGACGCTATTATCGCTACCTGCTTAAATCTGAATCACGCCATTATGAAGATTATCTGGCACTGGCCTTAGATGTTGCCAAAACATCTAAAATGAAAGATCCGGAAGAAGACATTCAGGGGCGCATCGAGCATATTCGTGAAGTAGAAAAGAATTTAATCTTCTCCGAAGATGATATTTTCCGTTTTCATAGTGGTGTGCCGCGTCAAGCTGTTTAAATACTTTTGATCTAACAAATCCTCTATTCAAATAGAGGATTTTTTATATCTTATGATTTATTAGATCTCTTGCGAAAGTCATTATTGAAAATTTATCCGGTTTACCAGTGCAGCGATTAAGTTAATGCGTAAACCGAATCTTTTCCGTCTATTTCGATAGCGTTCACTTAATATTCTAAATGTTT
>NZ_VPCP01000089.1:0-11352 GCF_013418145.1 Acinetobacter sp. YH12201
GTCATGAGAAAGCCCATATAAATGGGTAGTGTACAAGTTGCTGTAGAAGCATTTTTAATTCGTCTGATCACAGATACTTTATAAAGTATTTTAATACTTTTTTGAATCCGTCAATGCGTAAGTCCTAGGTAATTTCAATTTTATGGTTGAATCAGCGCCTGAGTGAACCTGCACAAAAAATCATCTTGGAAAGATGTTATTCATAAGGACATAAGGATGCGCCCATGAGTCAACTTAACCCCACCCTCATCACATTTATTTTTTATATTATTGCCATGGTTGGTATAGGACTGTATGCCTATAAATCCACCTCCGACTTTTCAGATTACATTCTGGGCGGACGCAGTCTGGGCAGCGTGGTCACCGCCCTTTCCGCAGGCGCTTCCGATATGAGTGGATGGCTGCTCATGGGCTTACCCGGTGCAATCTATCTTTCAGGCTTGTCGGAAGCCTGGATTGCAATTGGCCTGATTATTGGCGCATGGCTGAACTGGCTGCTGGTCGCCGGCCGCTTACGGGTGCATACCGAAGTACAGAACAATGCCTTAACCCTGCCGGACTATTTCACCAGTCGTTTTGGGGATCGCAAGCGTATATTACGGATGATCTCGGCTCTGGTGATTCTGGTGTTTTTCTCCATTTACTGCGCGTCAGGCATGGTGGCAGGTGCACGATTATTCGAAAGTATTTTTGGCATGTCTTACACGACGGCACTCTGGATCAGTGCAATTGCCACCATCAGCTATGTATGTATCGGTGGCTTTCTAGCGATTAGCTGGACCGATACCTTTCAGGCAGGACTGATGATTTTCGCGCTGCTGCTGACGCCGATCATGGCCTATATGGCCATCGGTGATCATAGCCAGCAGTTTGCCACAATGATTGAAACGGCTCGCCCGCATGCCACCAATATGCTTTCAGGATTAAGTACGGTCGCCATTTTATCATCACTGGCGTGGGGCTTAGGCTATTTTGGACAGCCGCATATTCTGGTGCGTTTTATGGCAGCAGATTCAGTCAAGACCATTCCGGCAGCACGTCGTATTGGCATGAGCTGGATGATTCTATGTCTAGGGGGTGCAGTCGGAGCCGGTTTTATTGGCATTGCCTACTTCCAGCATCATGCAGAACTTGCAGGCGTGGTTTCCCAGAATCCTGAAACCATCTTTATGGAACTGACCAAAATTCTGTTTAACCCCTGGATTGCAGGCGTAATTTTGGCCGCCATTTTAGCTGCGGTGATGAGTACCCTGAGCTGTCAGCTTCTGGTCTGCTCCAGCACCCTGACGGAAGATTTGTATAAAGCATTCTTACGCAAAAATGCTTCGCAAAAGGAACTGGTTTGGGTTGGACGCTTGATGGTACTGGCGATTGCCGTACTTGCCATTATTCTGGCAAGCAATCCAAACAGTAAGGTTCTAGGACTGGTTGCCTATGCCTGGGCCGGTTTCGGTGCTGCATTTGGTCCGCTGATTATCCTGTCCTTGTTCTGGAAACGCATGACCTTAAACGGCGCGATTATGGGGATTATTGTCGGTGCGGTAACCGTTATTTTATGGAAAAACACCATGGCCAGTACCGGTTTATATGAAATTATTCCCGGTTTTATTCTGTCATTTGTGAGCATTGTCGTGGTCAGCTTATTAGAAAAAGCTCCTTCGCAAGAAGTACTTCAGCGTTTCGAGCAGGCTGATCAATTGTACAAGAAAGAAATGGCAGAACTGCAAAAGGGGCTACCCGCCCAATCTAAGAATGGAGGATAAAGCTTTGAGGATATTTTCTTTCACCAGATAAACTTCAAGGGGCATTAAGCCCCTTGTTTTATTTTTATCCTTTATTTTTCAGATAAATTTTAGAACTTTCCTTAATCACTTCCATCACCGGATAACTTCGTGTCTCTTTAATTCCGGGAAGACGCCACAGGACCTGCCCTGAAATTTTCCGGAATTCTTCCATATTGGCACAGCGGATTTTCACAACAAAATCAAATCCGCCACTGATCATGTGACATTCCACAATTTCAGGATATTGCATGATCGCATCAGAAAATTCCTCCAAAACATTGGGGGTAGTTTTATCCAGTAAAATCTCGACAAACACCACGAAACTGGCATTAAGCATGTCAGGATTCAGCTTGGCTTCATAGCCCAGAATAAACCCATCTTTGGTCAGTTTCTGTACCCTTGCCAAAGCCGCGGTCGGGGATAAATTTACTGCTTCGGCCAGTTTTATATTCGAAATCCGGCCATCATTTTGCAGAATATCTAAAATTTTGATATCTGTTCGGTCCAGGGTAAAAATCGGGCTGTACATCAGAATTATTCTCTAAAATGAACCAAAATTATAGTGAGTTATTCGGCATTCTTTCTGTAATCATAAATTATATAAAGCATTTTACTCAACAAAAATTTGGCAGTCACAGGATGTTGGCATGAATATAATGGACACTGAAACCCGCTTTGACCAGACAAAACCTCACTTTGGATATATTACCGAATTCAAAGAAAAAAATGATTATGAAGTTGAGGTAAATACTGCCTGGCGCCGTGCTGAACCTGACTGTGTTGAACATTTACTGGAACATAGCCAGATTTCTGAACAGCTGAACCAGCGTATTTATGATCTGGCATTCGATCTTGCTCATAGCTTACGGGAACGTAAAAGCTCGAACGGTAAAGCCGGGATCGTACAGGGATTATTGCAAGAGTTTTCACTTTCCTCTCAGGAAGGTATTGCCCTGATGTGTCTGGCTGAAGCCTTGCTGCGAATTCCGGACAGCGCGACACGGGACTTGCTGATTCGCGACAAAATCAATCAGGGCAACTGGAAAGAACATGTAGGGCAAAGCAGCCTGATGTTTGTCAATGCGGCTGCCTGGGGGCTCATGCTGACCGGAAAACTGATGGAAACCCCAAAACAAAAGACTTTATCCAGCGTGCTCACAGGGCTTTTAGCCCGTAGTGGTCGCGGGATTATCCGTAAAGCTGTGGATGTCGCCATGCGGATGATGGGCGAGCAGTTTGTTACGGGTGAAACCATTCAGGAAGCGCTAGAACATGCAGAACCGCTAGAAGATAAAGGTTTCCGTTATTCTTATGACATGCTCGGTGAAGCCGCGCTGACCGAACATGATGCTGAACGCTATTTCCAGGATTATAGCAATGCCATCCATGCCATTGGTCAGGCCTCCAAAGACAAAGATGTCTATGACGGCCCGGGTATTTCCATCAAGCTTTCCGCCCTGCATCCACGTTATCAGCGTGCACAAATACATCGCGTACATGAGGAGCTGTATCCAAAAGTACTGCAATTGGCAGAACTAGCAAAACGCTACAATATTGGCCTGAACATTGATGCCGAAGAATCCGAACGTCTGGAAATTTCTTTAGAACTATTAGAGCGTTTATGTTTTGAGCCGGGCCTTGCCGACTGGAAAGGCATTGGTTTTGTGATTCAGGCCTATCAGAAACGCTGCTTCTACGTGGTGGACTATGTGGTGGACTTAGCCACACGCAGTCAAAAACGCCTGATGATCCGTTTGGTTAAAGGTGCTTACTGGGACAGTGAAATCAAGAAGGCCCAAATTGAAGGCATGACGGACTACCCGGTGTTTACCCGTAAAGTGCATACCGACCTGTCTTATATTGCCTGTGCGAAAAAACTGTTGGCTGCGCCAGAGCAGATTTACCCGCAGTTCGCGACACATAATGCCCAGACTCTTGCAACCATTTATCATTTGGCCGATCCGAACCAATACTACAGTGGCCAATATGAATTCCAGTGCCTGCATGGCATGGGTGAACCACTGTATGAACAGGTGGTGGGCAATAAAACAGATAACAAACTGGGGGTGCCGTGCCGTATCTATGCCCCTGTAGGGAATCATGAAACCTTACTGGCTTATCTGGTAAGACGTTTACTGGAAAATGGCGCCAATACCTCTTTCGTCAACCGCATTGCAGATAAAAGCCTAAAAATTGAAGATCTGATTGAAAATCCGCATGCAGAGATTTTGAAAAATGCAGCCAAAGAATCACAGGTGGGTCAGAAGCACCCGGCTATTCCCCTAGCACCTGATTTGTACGGTGATATCCGTCCAAACTCAGCGGGTCTGGATTTAGCCAATGATCATGACCTGACCGACCTCAACCAGACTGCACACAACCTGAGTCAGCAGCAATGGCAAGCGCAGGTTTTGGGTAAAAACCTCGGTCTTGAAAATGACTCAAATGATGCAAGTTCGCAGTCACTTCTTATTGTCAATCCTGCCGATCATCTAGATATCGTGGGTCATGTACAGGAAGCAAGCGCTGATCAGGTCAATCAAGCCCTAGATCATGCCGTGAATGCACAAGCTGAATGGAGCAATACCGCTAAAGACACACGTGCCGCTTACCTACAGCGTGCAGCAGATATCATGCAATCACGCATGCAGGAACTGATGATTCTGTTATGCCGTGAAAGTGGTAAAACCTATGCCAATGCCATTGCCGAAGTTCGCGAAGCAGTCGACTTCCTGCGTTATTACGCAGCGCAAATGATCGATCTGGATCGAGATACCGTGATTCAACCCTTAGGTACGGTATTATGTATCAGTCCATGGAATTTCCCTTTGGCGATTTTTACCGGACAAATCTCAGCGGCACTGGTTACTGGAAATACTGTCATTGCCAAACCGGCTGAACAAACGCCACTGATTGCAGCGCAAGCGATTCAGATTTTGTGGGAAGCCGGCATTCCTCAAGATGTGCTACAGCTACTGCCGGGGCAAGGTGAAACAGTCGGTGCACAATTAAGCAGTGATACGCGTATTCAAGGCATCATGTTTACCGGGTCAACCGAAGTCGCCAAAATTTTGCAAAAGACCCTGGCGCAAAGACTGAGTCCATCAGGTCATCCTATTCCACTGATTGCGGAAACAGGTGGGCAAAATGCCATGATTGTTGACTCGTCGGCATTGACCGAACAGGTGATTCTGGATGTGGTGAGCTCGGCTTATGATAGTGCCGGCCAACGCTGTTCTGCCCTGCGTGTGCTCTGCGTGCAAGAAGACAATGCCGATAGTGTTATCCATATGCTGAAAGGTGCCATGCAACAACTGCGTGTTGGCAATCCCGCGCTATTAAAAACCGATATCGGCCCGGTAATTGATCTTGAAGCACAAAACAATATTCAGAAACATATTGATCAGATGCGTGGTAAAGGTCATTCCGTACATCAACTGATGTTAAATCCTGAACAGGATCAAAGCCTAGCACAAGGGACTTTTATTCCGCCGACTTTAATTGAATTGCCGAATCTGGACGATTTGCAGCGTGAAGTATTTGGTCCAGTTTTACATATGATCCGCTACAAATATGGTCAATTAGAACAGCTGCTTGAGCAGATCAATGCCAAAGGTTATGGTCTGACCATGGGACTGCATACCCGTATTGATGAGACCATTCAGACTGTCATTGCACATGCAGAAGTCGGCAATTTGTATATCAACCGTAATATTGTCGGTGCGGTGGTCGGTGTTCAGCCTTTTGGTGGTGAAGGCTTGTCCGGTACAGGCCCTAAAGCTGGCGGCCCGATTTATCTGTACCGTTTGATGCAGCACTGCTCTGCGAAAAAACTGGCTCGACCATTTGCAACTCAGGCACAAGCCACACAGCCAGCGCATCAGCCTTTATATGACGTGTTTTATCAATGGGCAGAAAAAACCTTCCCTCAATATCAATTGCAACCGTGCCCTGCATTCTGTGCTGGCCATCATTATGAATTGCGAGGTCCGACCGGTGAAAGCAATCAATATGTAGTGTTGCCAAGAAAACGCGTGCTGTCTTTAGCGGAGCAGGAACAGGATCAGATTCAGCAATTGGCGGCAATTTTTGCGGTTGGCAGCCAGCCTGTGGTTCTGGCTGAAAATACCTTTGTGCTCAAATATCTTTCTAAAATGCCCAAAGAAATTGAACAGCGTTTTGCCGTAATCCAGAACATTGAAAGCGCTGATTTTGATGCCGTACTGCATCACGGCAGTAAAGCACAACTGCAATACTTGCAAACTCAAATTGCTGCCCGTTCCGGGGCGATTATTGGCATCACGCATTTAAAACCGCTGGATCATAATATTCCTTTAGAACGATTGGTGATTGAGCATGCCATCAGTATCAATACCGCAGCCGCAGGAGGTAATGCCAGCCTGATGACCTTAAATTAAAACCTTAACCTCAACCCAAACTTAAAAATATACGTCAGCGCTTAACCCTATAACGACGTATCGTTTCCTCTTTGCCAAGTCAACTTCTCCCTGGTCTGGTTGACTTGGTTTCTTTTTGGTTTTGAAATCATTTAAACCATCCTGATTTTTTCCTTTGAATAAAAATCTGCCTTTATCATTCTTAATATCAAAAAAGCGCATTTGAATTTGAGTTCAATCACTATATTTCTGCTGCTGATTGGGGAATAAGTTTAGTCATCTTAGGCAAACTTTGTTACCATCCCTGTTTTCAATGTGTTTGTGATTTTTACTGCATATGACTTCAGCTTATCAGTTACAACTTGATGCCAAGATTGCACGTATTTCTGCTCAATTTGCCGAGTTTAATCCCCCTTCTTTAGAAGTATTTCAGTCGCCTGAACAAAACTTCCGTATGCGCGCAGAATTTCGGATTTGGCATACTGACGACGATATGTTTTATGCGATGTTTGAACGCAGTGAAGATAATCAAAAACAGGTGATTCGCATTGACGAATTCCCGATAGCCGATAAAAGCATTAACGATTTAATGCCTGTTCTGTTAAAAGAACTGAAAGCGACAGAAATTCTATCCAAGCGTTTATTTGAAGTTCATTTTCTAGCAACATTAAAAGGTGAAATGCTGGTTTCACTGGTTTACCGTTGCACACTCAATGCAGAATGGGAAGTTGCAGCAAAAGCACTGTCTGATAAGCTCAACATTAAAATTTATGGTCGTAGCCGTGGTCAACGTGTCATTTTGACAGATGATTATGTGGTGGAAGAGTTAAAAGTATTCGATCGTACTTATCAATATAAGCAAATCGAAAGCAGCTTTACCCAGCCGAATGCACAAGTCTGCCAAAAAATGCTGGAATGGGCATGCAATGCGGCCAAACAGTCAGATAAAGACTTACTGGAATTGTACTGTGGCAATGGCAACTTTACCCTGCCACTGTCCACCAAGTTCAATCGCGTACTGGCAACCGAATTGGCCAAATCATCGGTCTACGCGGCGCAGTGGAATATTGAACAAAACCAGATTGATAATATTCAGGTGGCACGTTTATCGGCTGAAGAATTTACCGAGGCCTATAATGGCGAACGTGAATTCCGTCGCTTGCAGGAAGCAGAAATCGACATCACCAGCTATGACTTCGATACGGTATTTGTTGATCCACCGCGTGCAGGTATTGATGATGAAACATTAAAACTGCTACAGCGTTTTGAACGGATCATTTATATCTCATGTAATCCGGACACTTTACAGGACAATTTAAAGACTTTATCGAGTACGCATAAAGTGACCAAATTTGCCTTGTTTGATCAGTTCCCTTATACCCATCACGTCGAGTCGGGTATGTTACTGGAAAAAATTTAAACAATTTATTTCTTTGTTAAGTTTGTAAATATATTTACATCAATGAAGCTCAATTGAGCTTCATTTATATTTCATTGAAAATAAATCATTTATAAATAATTCTGAATAGAAAATCTCATAATATCGTTAAAGTGTTCAATTACTATCGGAAAATTAAAGGTTCAATTGATTCTTTTATAGCTTTGGTAGACTTGTATTCCTCAAAAAACTGGATATATTTCGATCTATGTTAGGTTGTGTATGAAGGCTCTATGAGTTTTTGGCAAAAGCTGTTTTCTGCTCATCAACAGCAAAACGAACACAAGAATCAAATCTCGTGTGTTGAAAATGATTGCTCTTGCAAATCAAATGAACAATTGATCCAGGCTTTAACTCAAACAACAGATGAAAAAGTCATCATTGGAATTAAGAAAGTTTTAATTTCAAGAGGTTATAGCCGAAAAGAGTTAAATGAATTACAGCATCTACCACTGCGACAATAGAGTCTAAACCCTCTATATGAAGGCATTTAGTCAACTAAATGCCTTTTTATTTGCCCCCGAAAATTGTTATATAGCCCATTATGGCCAAATTTTAATACTTCGAAACATAGTTCCCATCATTTTTCCAGAATCTGCTATGCCACACAATGTAAAAGTGCTCTACTAGAATAAGAATTTTAACAAACCGATAGAACAGCCAAGCAAGTAAGAATAAAAGCAAGCAAGAATACAAGATAAAAAACAACAAGAGCAAAAAATAAAAATAAGCCTAAAAAGGAAAATATATGAAACGGTATTATCCTGGACTGGCAATATTATGCAGCCTATCTCAAGTCATAGTCTGGCGGCAACCATGGATCAATCAGGACAATCCGTGTTGCCTTTTCTAGAATCAGGGCATTATTTTGAAGCCTCCATTACTGCTGCCGATCCTGAAGTGTCCGGGCATACCTTAGGTTCACGTCCAGATCTGGTTAATCCTGACAGTGCTGATAATACAACCGATAATATTGCCCAGACTTTCCAGTACCAGAGTGCCGCACTGAAACTGCAATTCGTTCCAAATTTCTCTTTTGGCATTCTCTATGATCAGCCATTTGGTTCAGATTTACACTATCCATTAAAAGACAATGGCAGTTTCTCCGATACCGCACTGAGCCAGCAAGGTACTCAGGTCAATGTCGACAGCCAAAACCTGAGTTTTATTTTAGGTTATCAACCTGTCAAAAATATTAACCTGTATGCCGGTCCTGCCTATCAAACCGTGGAAGGTCATGTCGCGCTACGTGGGCTGGTATATGCCCAATTTAATGGTTATAACGCCAAATTTAAACAGGATGCTGGCCTCGGCTGGAAAGCGGGTCTTGCCTATCAGTTTCCCGAGCTCGCACTAAAGGCTGCCTTGACTTATCACTCGAAAATAAATCATAAAATCAATGTAGAAGAAAACATTTTGGGCACACCTCTACTCCTAACAGACAATGCCAAAACCAAAATTTCTACCCCACAATCGGTCAATCTGAATTTCCAGACCAGTATCATGAGCGGAACTTTACTGTACTCGAACATACGATGGGTCAACTGGAAAGATTTTGTGATACGTCCTACCCAGTTCGGCGCATTATCGGCACTTGCCACCACGACCCTTAGTAATGGCAGTTATAGCGCAGGATTTAATCTGGATGATTATCAAAAAGACCAATGGAGTGTGACCTTAGGCATGGCACGACAATTAACCACGAAATGGTCCGCTGCTTTTGATCTCGGCTGGGATTCAGGCACGGGTAATCCTAGATCAATTTTAAATCCTACCAAGGGTTACAAAAATATAGGCTTGGGATTTCAGTTTAATCCTGAATCCAACTATTTTATTTCAGGGGGGATCAAATACTATTGGCTTGGTGATGCCACCGCACAAGATGGCACTTATTATCTTCCTCTTCCCGGGGTATCTGAAGCTTCACAGGTCGGTGAATTTAACAACAACCATGCGATAGGCTATGGTTTAAAAATTGGCTACAGGTTTTAATGGCTGGCGAACTTCATTTATTGAGTAGCACAGTTCTGTTGATCAATATAGGCCACCATCGGTCCCAGATTAAACAATGAATCTGAACGTTTTAACTGCGGAATATAGGCACTAGAGATTGAGCCGTCCAGATACAAGGCATTTTGCACTTTAAGCTGTTGTTGAAAAAATTGTGCAAATTGATAAAAACTCAACGCATTTCGACTGATCACAAAATATAAGCTTTGATCTTTAATCCCGACAGCATTTCTGATCTTAAAGGAATCTGAATCTTTTAAAAATTGGGGATTAATCTGCCCATCAATCACCAGCATAGGCCCCGATTGCGTCGCGTATTCGGCATTAAACTTGAGCTTTTGATAACTTTCTGTCTTTGCGATCAGGCTGTGATGCCGATTCCAGGCCAATACGCCATTGGGTTGCAGATAAAAATTGCCATATGCCTGTTTGACCGTGTTCAGTTTTTTCTGTTGCCGAGCTGCTTCAATATATAACCCGACCGGAGAATAGTCTGCATGATACATCCCGGCATTCATGGCAAAGAGCAGCTTTTCACATGCTTTCAGCTGTTTTGCCACAGCTTTAAATTTACCTAAGGGTTGATGGGTCTGGCGATCATTTAAAAACAGGCGCAAGTTTTGTGGCTGATCAATCTGAACAATGTCTACATCTACAATATCAGTCTGCCAGCGCCGGGTATAAAGCTCTGCATAGGTGATACTGGTCAAACTGAGTAAGGTGATAACTGCACATTTTATTAACAATATTTTCTTCATGCTGCTATGGCTCATGAGGTATGCTGAATCCTGACATTTTTAATGCGCTGTAGTGTCATAAAAGCTAGTCAACTCAGTGAAATAGTCGATTCTTTTATAAAGAAGCAGTAAACTAAGTCACTAAAATATATTTGTAACTTTATTGGTTAAACGTCTACATGCAACAGCAGAAAATACGATTTCCTTTAGGGACGCATCTTATCGTTAAACATTTTGGATATTCTCATCACGGCATTTATGCAGGACGTGGCCGGGTTATTCATTATTCAGGTTTTGCCCATTTATTTAAGAAACGTCCCATTGAGATTACCTCACTGGAAAAATTCAGCTTTGGTAAAACCATTATTATCCAGCAATATAACAATCCTAAATTTCGCGGCCGCAAAGTGGTACGGCGTATGCGTTCACGAATGAACGAAAACCAGTATCATCTGATTATTAACAACTGCGAACATTTATGCACCTGGGCCATTACCGGTGTGGAAAGCAGTCCTCAAGTCATCCGCATGATGAACCGTTTAACCACTATTGGTTATGTCAGCTCTCTCATGAGTTTTATGAACAGCATGCTGCTGACCCTCACCACCACCTGTTTTGCATTGGTGTTGTACATCAAGAAAAAGTTACGTGATAAAGCAAAAAAACAGATTCCGCATTATTTATGGTTAAAAGAACAGAATCCCAAGCAGTGATCGAACCGGTCTGTCTTTTCCATTGCAGCCATAAAATTCCAAGTGGCCTCAACCAGAACAGGAGATGTTTTAGTGAGCTGCAGGATGACGCTTTTTCTATCTGTAGCTCCTAGGCTTACCCCCGATCCATGACAGTTTATATTCAGATTTCTCTGTACACGACAAATTTCATAGGATCCTTGTCCTATCAGGCTTTTTCTTTCTTAAAATTGCTAGCACTTTCTTAAATTCTTCTTTTTTTCCAAAACCAATCAAACGTAGAATAGCCATTTG
>NZ_VPCP01000090.1:0-11317 GCF_013418145.1 Acinetobacter sp. YH12201
GTCATGAGAAAGCCCATATAAATGGGTAATGTACAAGTTGCTGTAGAAGCATGTTTAATTCGTCTGATCACAGATACTTTATAAAGCATTTTAATACTTTTTTGAATCTGTCAATGCGTAAGTCCTATTTAAGATAGAAAATCAATTTTTCTTTTCCACTATTTCTTTTCAGCTGCTATAACTAGAAAAAAATCAGGCTGAAGGTTTTAAGATGAATGCGGAACAATTGCACAACACATTGCGTGCGAGCCAATATGCAGAACAGGTGTTGGGAAAACACAGCGCTCTATTAGAACAAGATTATGCAATTGATCAATTTCTCCTTCCTTTAACCACCATTCAAATCCAGAATATTGTTCATGACACGCTAGAGCAGATTACAGATGAAAGCACCTGGATGCATGCCATTCGTGTGCTTCGCGCGCGCTTGATGTTCCGCTGGATTTGGCAGGATGCCAACCGGTTGACGGATGTGATAACCCTGACACGTGAGCTTTCCGATTTTGCCGATGCTGCTATTTGCGCGGCTAAAGATTTTGCCCGTGCTCCATTGGTGGCCAAGCACGGTGAGCCTATCGGCTACGGTGGGGCTGTGCAGGATTTAATTGTGGTAGCCATGGGCAAGCTCGGGGCACAAGAGCTTAATCTTTCAAGTGATATTGATCTTATTTTTGCCTTTGATGAACAGGGCGAAACTGATGGTCGCAAATGTATTGATGTACAGCAGTTCTATATTTTGTGGGGGCAAAAGCTGATTTATCTGCTTGATCATATTACCGCAGACGGTTTTGTGTTCCGTGTTGATATGCGCCTGCGTCCTTGGGGGGATGGTTCAGCTTTGGCGATTAGCCATGTGGCTCTGGAAAAATATTTAAGCCAGCATGGCCGTGAGTGGGAGCGCTATGCCTGGATTAAAGCCCGCATAGTCACCGGTGGAACAGAAGGTGATGAATTATTGGAGATGACCCGTCCTTTTGTGTTTCGTAAATATGTCGATTACACCGCCTTTGAAGCCATGCGTGAAATGAAGGCGATGATTGAACGCGAAGTACAACGCCGTAATATCGAAGATGATATCAAGCTTGGAGCAGGGGGAATTCGTGAAGTCGAATTCATCGTTCAAGTGTTTCAATTGATTTATGGTGGCTCAAAACTTGAATTGCAGGATCGCCAGTGTCTGGTCAGCCTGCATCATTTGGGTGAAGTGGGGCTTCTTGAACACAATGCTGTACTTGAACTGGAAGATGCTTATCTGTTCCTGCGCCGGATTGAACATGCCATTCAGGCACTCAATGACCAGCAGACCCAGTCCTTGCCCAATGAACCTGATTTAAGAAATCGCATGATTGAAACGCTGGGTTTTGACAGTTGGGAGCAATTTTTAGAGGTACTGAATCAAAAACGCGCCAAGGTCATCTACCAGTTTGAGCATTTGATTAAAGAAAAAGAACCTGATCCGTTAATTGAAAGCTTTACTCAATTAGAGAAACAGCTGAATGAAGTGCTGGATGAAGATGCCAAAAATCTGGTGCATGAATTCTGGAATGGGCATGCGCTGAAAAAATTGCCAGCCAAAGCCGTACAGCGTTTAAAGACGTTTTGGCCACACCTGATTGAAGCGATTTTGCAGTCCGATAAACCGCAAGTGGCACTGTTACGTTTGATGCCTTTGGTCGAATCGGTCCTGCGCCGTACTGTGTATCTGGTAATGTTGATTGAAAGTAAGGGTGCGCTGCAGCGTCTTGTGAAAATGGCCACGGTGAGTCCATGGATTTGTGAGGAACTGACCCATTATCCGGTACTGCTGGACGAATTTTTATCGATGGATTTTGAATTGCCGAAACGCAAGGATCTGGAAGATTCACTGCGCCAGCAACTGTTACGTATCGAGATTGATCAGGTTGAAGATCAGATGCGTGTGCTGCGTTTATTCAAGAAATCCAATGTATTGGCTGTGGCAGCCAGTGATGTGCTGGCGGAAAGTCCATTGATGAAAGTCTCCGATGCATTAACCGATATCGCAGAAGTATCCGTTAATGCGACATTAAATCTGGCTTATCAAATTACTGCTAAAAAGCATGGCTATCCTTTAGATGTAGAGGGGCAGCGCTGTTCACTCGATCATATGGCATTCGCGGTCGCAGGCTATGGCAAACTAGGTGGTATTGAACTGGGTTATGGCTCGGATTTGGATCTGGTATTTATTCATTATATGAGTGAACAGGGTGATACCGATGGTATTAAACCGATTAGCGGTTTTGAGTTTGCCATACGCGTGGCACAGAAATTCATGTCGCTGATGACCACACAAACCTTAGATGGGCGCGTTTATGAAATTGATACCCGCTTACGTCCATCGGGTGAGGCGGGACTGTTGGTGACCAGCCTCAAAGCCTTTGAACAATATCAATTAAAAAGTGCCTGGGTGTGGGAGCATCAGGCGCTGGTTCGTGCCCGATCCATTGCCGGTGAAGCTTCCCTGCGAGAAAAGTTTGAAGATTTACGCTGCCGCATTTTGACCCAGCCACGGGATGAGGCGAATGTTCGAGCAGAAGTGCTGAAAATGCGTCAAAAAATGAAAGACCATTTAGGCTCTTCCAAAGAGCAGCAAAAAGATGGGATTTTTCACTTAAAACAGGATGCAGGTGGTATCGTTGATATCGAATTTATGGCACAGTATGCGGTATTAGCATGGAGTGGGTCGAATCCTGATCTCGCCCATTACTCCGACAACGTACGAATCCTTGAGGATGCCGCAAAAACGGATCGCTTATCCAGCGCCGACGCGACAGCATTGATTCAAGCTTATCTCCGTGAACGAGCCGAGAGCCACCGTTTAGCCCTTGCAAATCAATCCATGCAAGTTGCAGCTGACGACTGGTACGATACCCGAGAGGTCGTTTGCAAGTTATGGCAAAGATTAATTGATCCAACTGCAACTTTTGCTTTGGATAGAAATGACTGTGTATAAAAATTTGGAGTGTGTGCCATGAATTTGGCTGATCGTGATGGTTTTATCTGGCAAGATGGACAAATGGTTGACTGGCGTGAGGCGAAAATCCACGTCCTAACTCATACATTACACTACAGTATGGGTGTCTTTGAGGGTGTCCGTGCTTATGAAACACCAAATGGTACCGCGATTTTCCGTCTCCAAGATCATACCAAGCGTTTGCTTAACTCTGCAAAAATCTATCAAATGAAGGTTCCATTTGATCATGCAGCACTTGAGCAGGCTCAAATTGATGTAGTACGTGAAAATAAATTAGCTTCATGCTATTTGCGCCCAATTATCTTTATCGGTTCTGAAAAACTCGGTATTGCTGCAACGGATAATACTATTCATGCCACTGTGGCAGCATGGGGCTGGGGTGCTTACCTGGGTGAAGAAGCGATGGCGAAAGGCATTCGCGTAAAAACTTCATCATTTACCCATCACCATCCAAACGTGACCATGTGTAAGGCAAAGGCTTCAGGTAACTATACCTTGTCTATTCTTGCCCATCAGGAAGTGGCACATTCGGGTTATGACGAAGCGATGTTGATGGATCCACAAGGTTATGTATGCCAAGGCTCTGGCGAAAACGTATTCCTGGTAAAAGATGGTGCATTGCATACACCGGATATTGCTGGCGGTGCTTTAGACGGTATTACCCGTCAAACTATCATTACCATTGCCAAAGACTTGGGCATTGAAGTATTTGAACGTCGTATTACCCGTGATGAATTTTATATCGGTGATGAAGCATTCTTCACCGGTACTGCAGCTGAAGTGACTCCAATCCGTGAATATGATGATCGTATCATTGGCGAAGGCTGTCGTGGTCCAATTACGACAAAAATCCAGAAAGCATTCTTTGATGCGGTTCAGGGTAAAGATCCTAAATATGCACACTGGTTAACTTACGTAAAATAAGTTGATCGGTTAAGATGAGGAGGCGGAACGAAAGTTTCGCCTTTTTTATCAAATGGAGCGTAAAACTCTGTCCTTCAGGGCAGAAATATAAGCGACACGACATGAAATGTCGTTGAGTTTTTTAAAAATCAGCACCTTTAATTTAACATGAGCTAATATAAGCCCATGAAAACACTTAAATTACGCATAAAAGACAAACATTGCAAGGTGCTAGACCAATTAGCATCTGAGGTTAACTTTGTTTGGAATTATGTGAATGATTTAAGTTTCAAACACCTGAAAAGAACAGGTGACTTTTTCTCAGCATTCGATATGGCTAAATACACAAAAGGGACTTCAAAATTGTGTGGTTTGCATAGTCAAACGGTGGATGCAATCAGAGAAGAATATGCTGGTAAAAGAGAACAGTTTAGAAAAGCAAAATTAAAATGGCGTGTGAGTAACAAAAAGTCAGCAAGACGTTCACTTGGTTGGATACCCTTTAAAAAAGTAGCGATTAAATATGCTGATGGATATGTGCAATATGGCAAGCATCAATTCAAACTGTGGGATAGCTACGGTATAGGCAAATACAGCGTTAGAACAGGCTCATTTGTTGAGGATAGTCGTGGGCGCTGGTATGTGTGTCTTGTTGTGGATAGCACTAAAGCTGAGAAACCTACCGCCACCAAAGCGATCGGGATTGATCTGGGCTTAAAAGATATAGCCACCTGCTCAGATGGTACTGTGATTTCAAATCCTAAATTCTATCGAAAATATGAAAAGAAATTAGGTATAGCTCAACGAGCAAGGAATAAAAAACGTGTTCGTGCATTACATGCCAAGATTGCAAACAGTCGTAAAGATCATTTGCATAAGGCAAGCACTCTGCTTGTGAAAGAAAATGCACTGATTGTTGTAGGTGACTTAAGTGCGAAAAAGCTGGTGAAAACCAAGATGGCGAAATCTGTTTTGGACACAGGATTTTCAGCACTCAAAACAATGCTCAAGTATAAATGCGAGAACGCAGGGGTATTGTTTGAGGAAGTTAGTGAGAGGTTCACAACCCAAATTTGTTCGTGCTGTGGTGAGATCACCTCTAGCAGTCCACAAGGTAGAACAGATTTGCGAATAAGAGTATGGGAATGTGAGTGCGGAAGTATAAATCATCGTGATTTAAATTCCGCTAAGAACATACTTGCGCTTGGGCATAAGCGTCTAGCAGTAGGAATCACCCTCCTTTCAGGTGGGTGAGGATGTCAATGCTTAATGGTGTAAAAGGAAACAATAAACATGCATATTGTCTACGTCAGTGATGCTAAAGCGGGACACCGTTCGCAAGCAGTCGGTTTGTATAAAGCCATGCAGCGTATAAGCAATAGCGAAGTAACTTTTCAGGAAATCGCCCTTCAGCAATTGCCAATTTTCACGCTTTTAAAAGGCATGTTGAGTCATCAATTGTCCCTGTTTGAAAAAAAGCCGGATTATATTTTGGGAGTCGGCAGCCATACCCAGTCACGGGTTCTGCTACTGGGTAAAGTATATCCTCAGGCGAAAACGGTTATTTTAATGAAACCGAATTTTCCTTTCAGCTGGTTTGATTATGCTATTATTCCTGAACATGATGGTGTACCTGAATCCAGGCATGTTATTACCACTCAAGGGGCTTTAAACCCGATTGTTAATGAGCAGCGCCATCAAGCCAGTCAGATCTTGATAGCTTTAGGTGGTTCTTCCAAACGTCATCAATGGAATGAAGCAAAAGTTTTGTCAGCAATTCAGCAGATCGTAGAAAATCATCCTGACGGTAAAATTATTCTGACTACCTCACGTCGTACACCATCCGAATTTCTGGCTCATTTAATTAAGCAACCTTATAATCAGTATTTGCAAATTTTTCCGGTAGAACAAACCCCGCAAGGCTGGATCTTTGAGGAAATGCAAAAGGCAGAAGCAGTTTGGGTCACGGAAGATAGTGTTTCCATGATTTTTGAGGCCTTAACCGCCGGTTGTAAGGTGGGAGTGATTGGGATTGATCGATTAAAAGAAGATCGGATTACCCAATCGATTGATCACATTATTCAATCTCATTTGGTTTCTGAGAGTACTTCAATTCAAGCGTTACCTGAACCTCATGCTTTTAAAGAAGCAGAGCGTGTGGCAACATATCTTTTAGCACAATAATCAGGTTGCTCTTGTGATTTATATTTTTATTCTCCTGTTGGTCTTAGTCATGGCGTTTAGTTATAAATATGCATGGTGGAAACCAGCGGTAGACTGGAAACGACCTCGTGTGCTGATGTATCACATGGTCAGGGACCATATTGATGGTGCCAAGTTTAATAAATTACGGGTAAAACCGGCGGAATTTGAAAAGCAGGTAGCATGGATGAAAGCAGAAGGCTTTCATTTTGTCACCATGCAAGAATTACAACAAAATTGGGGTAGACACCCTGAAAAAACCGTGGCCATTACCTTTGATGATGGTTATCTGGATAATCTGGAAAATGCTTACCCAATATTAGAAAAGTATCAGGCTAAAGCGACCATTTATGTAGTAGTGGACCGACATGATCGAGATTGGTCAACCTATAAAAAAGCGCATCATAATAGTGGTGAACTGGCGCGTGAGCCAAAACTGAATGATGAGCAAGTAAAGTGGTTAGCAAATTCAGGTTTGGTGGAAATTGGTTCGCATACGCTGACTCATGCCAATATGGCGAAACTAAGCGATGAAGAATGCTTGGCTGAATTAACTCAATCCAAGCAGGTATTGGAAAGCTTAATCCAGCAGGAAGTGACGAGCTTTGCTTATCCCTTTGGAATTTATTCTACACGTGATGTGGCGCTGGTCCGAAAGGCAGGCTATCACAATGCAGTGACCACAAAAGAAGGTATAGATTTAGAGCAGCCCGATTTTATGCAGTTACAGCGTATTAAAATCAGCGGTAAAGATTCGCTGTTTGCAGTGAAATTGCGAATGAAATTAGGCAAAAGAGCGTAATTACGCTCTTTTGTTAATCTTACGCACATGATCTAATTGATTAAAATATGTAGTAAGCTTTTGGTGATGTTTATTCCAGGTTTGAATAGGATTAATCCGCGCAGCTAAATAAATCAGAAAATCAGAAAAGTTTCTCTTTGGTGTGTGACGAATACTTTTCCAGTATGTTGAAAGTGCTTTTTTGGTTAATAACTTTTTATCTTGTTCATTTATTTCAGGATAATCTTGAATAAAGTCATCAATTGTAAAGAACATATCGTGGTGTTGTTGCTCTAAGTGGCGCGATAAACGATTTTCTCCACGAACCGATTTGGTTTCCGTTTCATCTAAAAGAACAAAAACACTATGTAAATTGCTAGAAATAATTTTTTGAGAATATTTGGCTAAATTTAGGGCGAGCGATTCATCTTGAATAAATATATTTTCATTACAGCCTTTAGACTTTAAAAATAATTCACGTGTACACATGACACACATTTGCATAATATTATTTTCGAGTACATAGTTTAGAGGAGTCGTGCTAGATTCCCAGGTTCCAATAGTATGTTTTTGAATTTCATTTAAATCGTGAATTTTTACTTTTTCTGCATAGCATAAATCTGCCTGCTGTTTTTGCATCTCATGTAAAAACATATTTAAGCGATTTGGAGCCAGGATATCATCAGAGTCCATGAAAAAGAGATAATCACCAGTCGCAGCAAATGCACCTTGATTTAGGCGAACCGCAGGACCTTTATTGTCCGTATTCTGGATAATTTTGACTTTGGGATAATTGGCTAATAAGTATTGATAATTAGTCGGCCATTCTGGGTCTGTAGAACAGTCATCTACCACGATAATTTCATGTAAATTTTCATCTTCGGGTTGCAATGAATCGATCGTTCTATTGAGTAATAAACCCTTATTGTAGTGAGTGAGGACGACTGAAATCATTTTAATATCCTAAATTACGTTTAAAAGCCTGAACAATCGGTCTAGTTAAATCTAAGGCTTGGGTATTTTTACAATCTGGATGTTGAAAGTCTGCTGCTAAATTTTGTCGTTGCATGAGTTTATGTTGAAGATATTTCTGATTTAAAGGTTCTAAAATAGACTTGGAATTATAAATTGAGCAGATGAAGCGACCACTTTGAATAGTTTCAGCCAGCATAGATGTACTATCTTCTGTGACAAAAATATAAGTGGCCTGTTTAATAAGCTGAACTAAAGATAAAGCATTTTTTGTTTGAACTAAATGCAATTGAATATTTTCAGGGATTTTGGTCTTTTGAAAATAGCGATCTAAATTCGGTGTGCGGCGTGAATCGGTGATGAGCCCCTTCAGCTGATTTTGAGTACAAAATGCAATAAATTTATCGATGATTTTTTCAAAATCGTCATATGTAAAAGGATGCTCATCTGTCGGACCACCTAAAATCAGCAAGGCAGTGGTTTGATCAAGTTGATCCTGTTGCAGATTAATAAAGTCTTTTTTAACTGGTGGGGTGGCAAGCACAACTTGGTCCGATGCAGTATTTTGTTCTAGTGCTGTAATTGTACAGTTCACCAGTTGTCCATTTACTTTGCGTAAATCACCTGCGTAAAACAATGGAACTTTTAATCTGCGACTGACAAAAATGCCATAGAGCAAATTTGGCATGCCCGAACAAATAATACAGTCAATATTTTGCTTTGAGTGAAATTTTTTGAAAAAAATGGTTGAGCAAAAATCAAATAAAGGAGGATACCAACTGAGCTTTTTCAACATGCTTATTTGCCATTTTTTTATGCTTGGAGTTTCGACTTTATCCAAGGTTGTTGTATAAGCTGTTTCTAGGCAGTCATATACGCCAAGACTGGGGTTTAAGTGCCCAGCCCGTTGATCGTGAATAAGGAGAACTGCGAGACTAGGTTTGCTTTTCATCATATTTGAACGTTTGCTCTATCTACTTTGTATGGTAACAAAATTCTATAATCTTGTCAGAGACTTGAAGTAAAGCGAATATGCAAGGAATTATTTTTAAAGAGACAATGGTTTCTCCAGACTGAAAATATTAGAATGTTGACCCAATAAACAATTGGTAAAATTTACTTTATAGGCTCTTGTTCTTGAAAAAATTAAAAATTATTCATACTGTATATGGCGATGCTTCGGGTGGTCGTTGGCAAGCGATGCTCAATACTTTTGATGCCTTAGCCAGTAAAGGGCATGAGGGTGTCTTGGTATATGGTGAGGAAAATAAGAATTTAAAATCTGAAAATTATCCAAAATTTTGTCTGAACAGTTCAGGATTCTATGATCTGTTAGCCGCAGTAAAATTGGCTTTGTGGTTGCGTACTTATCGTCCCGATGTTGTGATTGCCCACAGTGGACGTGCAGTTTATTTGTTTAAA
Organism: Acinetobacter sp. YH12201; assembly: GCF_013418145.1. Lineage (NCBI taxonomy): Bacteria > Pseudomonadati > Pseudomonadota > Gammaproteobacteria > Moraxellales > Moraxellaceae > Acinetobacter > Acinetobacter sp. YH12201. The sequence goes on from NZ_VPCP01000090.1 coordinate 9,273, forward strand.
AATGCGATGTTTTTTGCACGAATCAAATGTCCTGTAATTGCGATGAATCACAGCCATAATGTAAAAAGAACGCTGAGAGCAGATGGATTTATTCATATTACCCCTTATGTGGGGCAATGTGTTGCAGAAGCGGCAAAAAACAAAGGTGTCGATTTAACTAAAAAACCACAGGCTATTATTTCAAATTTAATTCACTTACCTGAGAGTCAGCCCTCTTTTTCTGAAACGCTGAGTGAACCAGTTGTCTTAGGCATTATGACGCGTTTGGTTGAATATAAAGGTACACATTTAGCAATTTCTGCGGTACAGCAACTCAAGCAACAAGGATATAAAGTGAAGCTTCTGATTGCCGGGGAAGGTGAGCAGAAAGCTACTTTAATTCAGCAGGTTAAAGATTTGAATTTAGAAAATGAAGTTGAGTTTTTAGGCTGGATTGGTGGTGAAGATAAAAGAAAATTTTACAATGATATCGATATTGCACTCGTGCCTACCATGAATGATACCCAACCTTTAGCCATATTAGATGCTTTTGCCTGGGGGAAACCCGTGGTTGCGAGTGATCATATTAGTGTTCAGCAGATTATTCGCCAAGGTGAAAATGGTTTGATGGCAAAGTGTGGAGATGCTAATGATCTGTCGGTAGTATTGATGTCTATAATAAATAGTAAATCTAATCAAATCAGAATTGCTAAAAATGGTTATGATGATGCATGTTTTAAGTATTCATTTGAATATATATCTAATTTATTAGACGATTTTTTTCGTCATGTAGGAAATTGAAATGGAAGCAATCTCACCTTTTTCACGTTTTTTAAGAAAGTATTTCAGAAATGATAATCAACGAAAAATTGGTAAAGATTTTATACTAGTCGAAAGTCTTGTAAATGATACCCATCGCTTTCTATCAGAAAATATTGGTAATACGGAAAATTTAAATATTGGTGAGCATGGAAAAAACTTAACAATTAGTTTTATTTCATATAATCGTTCAGATCTATCAATTAAACTGCTTGAATCTATTAAGAATTATATTCCTTTATTTAAAGGTGAAGTTTTAATTGTCGATAATGGTTCAAATGTTGAAGAAATTGAAAAATTAAAGAAATATATTGAAAACTTTGAGTATGATTGTCGGATTATTGAAATTGGGAGAAATACAGGTCCAAGTTTTGCAAGAAATCTAGCAAGTAAAGAAGCAAAATATGACTGGATTATGAGTCTGGATAATGATGTCTATTTTATTTCAAACATACTGCCAATAGCACAGAAAGAAATTGCAGTTTTAAATACGCACTTTATGTCCTTACCTTTATTAAATCCTGATACAAAGAGTATTTATGCTTATGGTGGTGATATATTTATTTCTAGAATTACAGGGGATGAATATCTTCTAGAGCAACGATCAATCTTTAAAGGTAAAACAGTATCAAGTCTGGTTGATCCTAAACCATTTTATTGTAATTTTATGTTTGGTGGAGCAAATATAGCTAAAAAAGATACCTTTTTGAAACTGAATGGTTATGATGAAAATATGTTTATTGGATATGAGGATTTAGAGTTTTCATTAAGGATCTTGCGTGAAGGCTATAAATTGGGTTGTGTATCTGAACTTGGGATAGTCCATGATCATCCAAAAGATAAATTAGATTATGAAAAAGTAAGATGGGCGAAAAATATTATTAAAGAATCTGCTGATTATTTTAAGAAAAAGCATGGTTATAATTTAATTAGTGAAAAGTTTGAAAAAGAGCTAGAAGCTTTAAATAATGAACTGAATAAAAAAGAGAGCTAGTGCTCTCTTTTAAAGAAAGGAAAACTATCTAATAAACTCTTAGGATTATGTTTGAAGTTATAACATTTGGCTAATTTTGCAACAGTTTTAAAGTTTATTTTTGGTATATCTAAACTGCTAAAAGTATGTAAGCGTCCGCTGAATCCCATGCCTATTTTTTAATTTTGGTCGGATTTCCAGCGGTGTGGCAGTAATTCTTCTATTTGGGTCACTTTATGCGTCGGCAGCCTTTTCAGCACATCACTTAAATAGG
>NZ_VPCP01000008.1:0-59125 GCF_013418145.1 Acinetobacter sp. YH12201
TGTTCAAATGGCGATTCAGCGTTTAATTGGTTTTGGGAAAAAAGAAGAGTTTAAGGAAATTTTGGCAATTTTAAGAAAGCAGAATCCTGATAGGATAAGGGTTCTGTGAAATTTGTCGTGTACAGAGAGTATTTTTATCAATATCCATTTTTTAGCTTTGTATTTTCAAAAAATTTATATAGAAACAAAATTCTTTAATTATCGGTTTTACTCATTTCAATAAATTTAATCTATTGTTTTATGAATTAATTTATAAAAACGTCTCACTTTTTTATGCAAAATTAAGCTAAATATCAGATTTATAATCACTATTATGCATAAAAAAAATTGTTATGATGTATCCAATTTTTAGGAATAAGTCATCATGAAAATTGTTTGATTACAGCAATTTGCTTTTTTCAAACAAAAAACATCTCTCCATGATGCTACCGATATCCAATTGCGTTGATGAATGGGACATTTTAAAGTTATCTGCATCAATCAGTTGATCTGATTCACACTTGATTTAATCTCTCCAATGACATATTCGTAAATTTATCGCCAAATTAAATTTACTAGGACATATACATGAAAAAGCTCCTTGGTCTTGTTTTAGGTCTTTCAGTTGGCTTGTCTGGCTGTGGTAAGCAAGAAGCGCCTGCAAATAATGCAGCTCAAACAAAAGACGCGAATGGTCTGCAAACGGTCACTATGGCGTCTACAGGTTCGGATGCAGAAGTTTGGCGTTATATTGCCACACTTCCGGAAACCAAAACTGCTGGTATTAAGCTTGAAGTGAAAAACTTCACTGACTATGTGTCTATGAACACAGCAGTAGCCAATAAAGAAATTGATGTGAATGCCTTCCAGTCTTATGCCTACCTGGTTGCTTTTAACGAATCCAATAAAGACAAGATTGCTCCGCTTTCTACCACTTACCTGGAACCAATGGGTATTTATTCAAGTAAAGTGAAGAAACTTGATGAATTCAAAACAGGTGCAACGATTGCCATTCCTAACGATGGTGCAAATGAATCACGTGCATTATTGTTACTTCAATCTGCCGGTTTGGTTAAATTAAAAACTAATTTTGACAACGTAAAAGGCACCCCTGCCGATGTTGTTGAAAACAACAAAAAAATTGTGATCAAACCAATTCAGATGGCAACTGCTGTACGTGTAAAAGACGAAGTCGATGCCATTGTTTTGGGTAATACTTTGGCAATGGAAGGTGGCTTAAATGTGCTGAAAGACTCTATTTATTATGAGCCAATCGACCAAAGCACCAAAATGAATGTCAATATTCTTGCTGTTGCAGAAGGTCGTCAAAATGACCCAGTATTGCAAAAAGTAGGTGCACTTTACCACTCTGAAGCCGTGAAAAAATTTGTGCAACAGAAATTTGGCGGTACCAAAGTTGACGTAAATAAACCGATTAGCTATCTCACTGACTCGAAATAGTAATATAATTGGTTTATCTAAACAGGCAAAGTTTCTTTGCCTGTTTTTCTTTTTATAGATAGTTTTTGACCATATGATTGAATTTAAAAATATTTCAAAACATTATCAGCTTAAAGGTCAAACAATTCGTGCCTTGGATCAAATTAATTTACAGATTCCAGATGGCAGTATTTTTGGCATTATTGGCTATAGTGGTGCGGGTAAAAGTACCTTAATCCGCCTGATTAATTTGCTGGAACGACCAAATGATGGTCAAGTCATCATTAATCAAAAAGATTTTACCGCATTGGATGCACGTTCATTACGTCAGGAACGTGCCAACATCGGGATGATCTTTCAGCATTTTAATTTGTTGCAGAGTAAAACTGTCGCAGCCAATATTGAAATGCCAATGAAACTGTTGGGCTGGAGCAAAGCCGAGCGTGAAAAACGTTTAGCGGAATTGCTCGAGTTTATCGATCTTAAGCATAAGAAAGATGCTTATCCGGATGAACTGTCTGGCGGTCAAAAACAGCGTGTCGGTATTGCCCGTGCCCTCGCCAATCATCCTAAAATTTTACTCTGTGATGAAGCGACTTCGGCACTGGATCCGCAAACCACCAAATCTGTTTTAGATTTGCTTAAAAAGATTAATAAAGAACAAGGCATTACCATTGTTATGGTGACCCATGAAATGGATGTGATTGAATCTGTTTGTGATTATGTTGCGGTAATGGAACAGGGTAAAGTGATCGAAACCGGTTCGACGCTGGAAATTTTCAGTCAGCCACAGCATCCAACCACGAAGAATTTTATTCAGACCGTTTTGCAGCAGCAACTTCCTTTTAATATTCTACAAAACCTGGAAAATCAAAATCATAACAGCATTTATAGCCTGCAATTTTTGGGTACATCTGCACAAGAAACCGTAGTACAGGCAGCCATTAAACAGTTTGATATCAGCTTGAATATTCTGTTTGCCAATATGACTGAAATTAACGGTTCAGTAATAGGACAAATGTTTGTCCAGCTGCTAGGTGATCCTGTGGTGATTGAGCAAGCTGTTGCATTTTTCCAGCAAAATGGGGTCAAAGTTGAACAGTCTGGAGTCAGCGCATGAGAGATTTAATTGTTCAATGGCTGACTGAAATCACGGCGCCTTACTGGAAAAGCTCACTTTCGATTGACCAGTTTGTAACCGCGCTGCAAGAAACCTTGCACATGGTGTTCTTTGCCATGCTGTTTGGTTGTATCTGGGGCTTTATCCAGGCCATCATTTTGCTGGTGACCCGTCCGGCAGGCATTTTGCCAAACCGGGTGATTTATCATGGCTTAAACCCGATTGTAAATGCGCTACGTTCCTTACCCTTTATTATCCTGCTGATTGCCTTTATTCCACTGACTAAATTACTCGTGGGCACATCAATTGGTACATGGGCGGCAATTGTGCCGTTGACCATTTATATTGGTCCTTATATGGGTCGATTGATTGAAACTTCATTGCTTGAAGTAAATGAAGGTATTATCGAATCAGCGCAAGCCATGGGTGCTTCGCCCCTGCAAATTATTTTCAAGTTCATTTTGCCTGAAGCACGCAGTTCACTGATTTTAAACCTTACTACGGCAACCATTAGCCTGATTGGTGCAACGGCGATGGCTGGTGCGGTCGGTGCCGGTGGTATTGGCGATCTGGCCATTTCCTACGGTTACCAGCGTTTTGATACCAGTGTAGTCATTTTGACCGTGATTGTGCTGTTATTGCTGGTGCAATTTGTACAGACCTTTGGTGAATGGCTGTCACGATTAAGATAAAATACCATTATTGAATGCCCTCTCGATTGAGGGCTTTTTTATATTCAGAATTAAGTTTAAGTACCGCTTCACTTCCAATCAATATTAGGAGGACTCAAATTCGTTTAGCCTACTGATATGATTTTAATCACCTATTCATCACACTTAAAAAGTCAATTTTGAACTTGAATTAGCTAAATAATAATCCATGACTTTTCCTAGAGCATGCTAAACTATCCAGTGGTTTTTGCAGGGACTCATTTATGCACTTTGTTCATCTTGGTATACATACAGAATTTTCCATTACAGAATCTATCGTACGTATATCTGATCTAATTAAAGCTGCTGCAAATGATGAAATGCCAGCACTGGCCATTACCGACCTGTCCAACCTGCATGCTGCGGTAAAATTCTATAAAAAATGTCTGGATAAAGGCATTAAACCTATTTTAGGTTCAGAAATCCGCCTGAATGATGCTGAACATCGTGTGACATTATTGTCCATGACCAATAAAGGCTGGCGCAGTCTGACCGAACTGGTTTCTCAAGGTTTTATTTCAGGTCAGCAACTCGATATTCCTTGTGTACAAAAAGACTGGATTTTAGATCAGCATCAAGACCTGATTGTGCTATTGGGCATGCAATCTGATGTTGGCAAAATGCTGATCACATCAAATCCAGATAAAGCTGAACCCCTCCTTCAAGAATGGATTGAAAAATTCGGCAATCGGGTTTATTTAGCTTTGACCCGTACCAACCGTCCTGATGAAGATGCCTTTATTGAAGAAGCTGTCAAACTTGCAAAAAAATACAATATAGGCGTGGTCGCCCATAACGACGTACACTTCATTACACGTGATGATTTTGAAGCACATGAAGCCCGGGTCTGTATTGCCGATGGTTATGTATTGGGTGATAACCGCCGTCCTAAAACCTATAGCCCTGAACAGTACTTTAAAACTGCTGTAGAAATGACGGAACTATTTTCAGATATTCCAACAGCCATTGAAAATACCTACCACATTGCCAAGCGTTGTAATGTGACTTTACGCTTAGGTTTTAATGACTTACCGGACTACCCAATTCCGGAAGGTCATACCATTGATACCTACTTTGCACATTTATCCGAACAAGGTCTGGAAGAACGACTTAACTTCCTATATCCACCTGAAAAGCGCGGTGAAGACTGGCCGGAAATCCGTAAACCTTATGACGAGCGTTTAGCCTTCGAAGTAAAGATTATTCTCGACATGGGTTTCCCCGGTTACTTCCTGATCGTGATGGACTTTATTCAATGGTCCAAAGGTAACGGTGTACCTGTCGGCCCGGGCCGTGGTTCAGGTGCCGGTTCACTGGTGGCGTATAGCTTAAAAATTACCGATCTGGATCCACTGCGTTATGACCTGCTGTTCGAACGTTTCTTGAACCCGGAACGTGTGTCGATGCCCGACTTTGACGTCGATTTCTGTATTGCCGGTCGTGACCGCGTAATTGACTATGTGGCACGTACTTATGGCCGAGATGCGGTATCACAGATTGCCACTTTCGGGACCATGGCGGCCAAAGGTGCAATTCGGGACGTGGCACGTGTTTTAGGTAAATCCTATGGTCTGGCGGACCGTATTTCCAAAATGATTCCAACCAAGCCCTTGGGTTTGAGTCTGGAAGAATCGCTGGAAGCTGAGCCGCAGCTCAAGGATATTGTCACCAATCCGTCCAACCCGGACAATGACGATGCCGCTGAAATCTGGGAAATGGCACTCAAACTTGAAGGCATTACCCGTAATACCGGTAAACATGCCGGTGGTGTGGTGATTGCACCGACCAAGCTGACCGACTACTCAGCTGTAATGTGTGATGCCGACGGAACTAACCGTGTTGCCCAGTTCGATAAGGACGATGTCGAAGCAGCTGGTCTGGTCAAGTTCGACTTCTTGGGTTTACGTAACTTAACCGTAATTGAAGATGCGATTAAGCATATCAATGCGCGTCCAGATGTCACAGAACCGGTCAATATTTCCTATATTCCACTGGATGATAAACCGGCCTACGAAATCTTTGCCAACGCCAACACCACTGCGGTATTCCAGTTTGAATCCGTGGGCATGAAAAAAATGCTCAAGGAAGCACGTCCAAGCAAATTCGAAGAAATTATTGCCTTCGTGTCTTTGTACCGTCCGGGTCCAATGGACCTGATTCCTGACTTTATTCATCGTATGCATGGCGGTGAGTTTGAATACCTGCACCCATTACTGGAAAAAGTTCTGGAACCGACCTACGGGATTATGGTGTATCAGGAACAGGTGATGCAGGCTGCACAGTTCTGTGCCGGTTATAGTCTGGGCGGTGCGGATTTACTGCGCCGTGCCATGGGTAAGAAAAAACCTGAGGAAATGGTCAAGCAGCGCCAGATCTTTATTAAAGGTGCTGCTGAAAAAGATATTGATGAAGCGACCGCCAACCATATCTTCGACTATATGGAAAAATTTGCCGGTTATGGTTTCAACAAATCACATGCTGCCGCCTATGCCCTGGTTGCTTATCAGACCGCATGGCTAAAAGCACATTATCCTGCAGAGTTTATGTCTGCGGTAATGACCTCGGAAATGCAGAACACCGACAACATCGTGTTCCTGATTGATGACTGCCGTATTAATGGTCTGGAAGTTCTTCCGCCATCTATCAATATGTCCTTATATAATTTCCATGCCAGCAGTCCGAATACCATTGTCTATGGTTTAGGTGCAATTAAAGGCGTGGGTGAAGCTGCAATGCAGTCGGTGATTGATTCACGCATACAGGATGGTCCTTATAAAGATTTGTTTGATTTCTGCCACCGAGTCGATCTGAAAAAAATCAATAAACGTACCCTTGAAGCACTCATCCGTGCAGGTGCGATGGACTGTTTGGGCATTGAACGTGCTGACCTCATGGCGCAACTTCCTGAAGCGGTTCAAGCCGCAGAACAGGCACGTTCAAACCGTGAATCTGGCATCATGGATTTATTCGGTGAAGTTGAGGAAGTTCAGCGCAAACCAGCCAAACCGGTCAAACCGTGGTCAGATGAAGTTCGCCTCAAAGGTGAAAAAGACACTTTGGGACTGTATTTAACCGGACATCCGATTGATGTGTATCGTCCAGAACTTAAATCCTTTATTCCTGCACGTATTAATGAGCTCACCCCTACACGCCGTGGTGTGACTACCGTATTTGCCGGGCTGGTGGTCGATGTCGCCAACTTCCCGAACCGCATGATGGTTACTCTGGATGATGGCACTGCACGTATAGAAGTCTCGGCCAATCACGAACGTTTCCAACGCTTTAAAGACATTATTCAAAATGAAAAAGTGGTGGTGATTGAAGGAGAAATTTATGAACGTGAAGGTTTTGACCGTCCTATGGGACGCCTGACCAAAGCCTTTAGCCTGAATGAAATTCGTCAGAAACGTGCCAACAGTATTCAAATCAAGCTGAACGCGGAACATCTCAACCCTTCACTCAGTCAGGATTTACGCAAAATCTTAATGCCATTCTGTAATGTCGATATGTGCAATCATATCCCGATGCAATTACACATTGATTATTCCTATGCCTCTGCTGATATCAACCTGGGCCTGAATTGGAAGGTGGCTCCACTGGATGAGTTACTGACGAAATTACGTGACTATTTTGGTAAAGACGTAATTCATATTGAATATCAGGTCAAATCCAAGGCGGCCAAAGCTGTGAGTTACGAGCAGGCCATGCCTGCGAATGTCCCGCCGCCTCCAGCCAATGTGAGCATGGATGAAGCGATGGATATGTATCAGGCTGAAGCCACTCAATATTCTTAATTTTTAAATATTTAAATTCAAATCGGACACCTTATGAGTCAAGTTGACAATGCTGTGGTTTCCGCACATCTCTCTCATGTGCGTATTGTCATGGTCAATACTACCTTGCCTGCCAATATCGGCAGCGCCTTACGTGCCATGAAAACCATGGGCCTATCCAGACTGGTACTGGTAGAGCCTAAAATCTATCCGCATCCTGATATTGATGCACTGGCCGCAGGCGCAACCGATCTGATTGAACAGATTGAAATTGTGCCGACTTTGCAAGAAGCGATTAAGGATTGTCATCTGGTCTTTGGTACCAGTGCACGTAACCGCACCATTCCCTGGCCTTTACTCGATGCCCGCCCTGCTGCAGAAAAATCATTGCAAGCTGTGGTACAGAACAAACAGGAAATTGCGATTGTATTTGGTCGTGAAGATCGCGGTCTGACCAATGAAGAACTGGCGATGGCCAATTATCATGTCACCATTCCGGTCAATAGCGATTATGGCGTACTGAATGTTGCTCAGGCCATTCAGGTCATTTGCTATGAAATGCGTATGGCTGCCATGGCATTGACTGAACAGGCGGAAGACCCTAAAGCCACCATGCATGTCACCGATGACATTGACATGCAGTGGGATGAGCCTTTGGTAACGCATGAACAGATGGAACAGTTTTACCCACATATTGAAAAAATGCTGGCCGAAATTGAATTTATGGACCCGAAAAACCCACGATTATTGCCTTTACGCTTGCGTCGTTTATTTGGACGTATACAATTAGATCGTATGGAATATCATTTACTGCGTGGCATCTTTAGCCGTGTACAGGCATTGAACAATGGTACATGGAAAAAATCTACAGACAAAACAACCGATTCTTCAGAGGATCAATCCAATGCTTAAACAGCTCAAAGAAGACATCCAAGCTGTATTCGCGCGCGATCCTGCAGCACGAAACACTTTAGAAGTTCTCACTACCTATCCCGGCATTCATGCACTGATCATGCACCGTATTGCCCATGAACTTTGGCAAAAAGAGTGTAAAGGCTCTGCTCGCCTGCTGTCTTCTTTTAGCCGTTTTGCCACCGGCATTGAAATCCATCCGGGTGCCAAAATCGGGCGCCGTTTCTTTATCGATCATGGCATGGGTGTAGTAATTGGTGAAACGGCTGAAATTGGAGATGATGTCACGCTCTATCACGGCGTCACTTTGGGCGGTACCACCTGGAACAAGGGCAAACGTCATCCTACGCTGGAAGATGGCGTGGTGGTTGGTGCAGGTGCCAAAATTCTGGGCCCTTTTACCGTGGGTAAAAATGCCAAAGTCGGTTCCAATGCCGTCGTAACCAAGGCTGTTCCACCGAATACGACTGCTGTAGGAAACCCGGCACGCTTTATTACCAAAGATAAACCTAAAGATGCAGAAGAAGCCCGCCGTCGTGATTATGCAGAAAGTATTGGCTTTCAGCCTTATGCAGCTACACAGGACCAGTCTGACCCGATTCTGGATGGCATGCGCGTACTGCTGGACCGGATTCAGCTTAATGAAAAACGTATGAATACCCTATGTCAGCGTTTATCAGTGATTGATCCTTCATTTAAAAAGCAGCAGCAGAATGAACAACCTTTTAGTGCAGAAGAATTAAAAATTATGGAGGACGTTCGCCGTGAATGCGAAGCGCAAAGCAGTCAATCCAAAGCCTGAACGGCTGTCCTGAATATTAACAAGCCCTGACTTGTATGTTCCTGAAAGTTTTTTTAGACTGAGGAACATACCTACTAATTAATTTTAAAATTAAATGAACGGATGACACCTATGACCCTTAAGCCTTTGGCATGTACATTGATTGCTGTTTCTTTACTCTCAGCCTGTAGCTCGACACCAACAAAAGATAAAAATTCCAATGCACCGATCGTTTTCACTGAACCTGAATTGACTGCTCCGTTTTATGCACTAAATCCATTTAACTATGATGCCCCACCTCCATTTGAAATTGCCTTACAAAAAGCTGCTGCACAGCCGGTAACCAAAATGGAAGTCACACTGCCGGGTGATCCAAAGAAAAAAGTGATGCTTGATGTCAACAAGCTGATTATTCCTACCGTAAACAGCAAGCAACGTAATGTAAAATATGCGGTTGTGGCGGGTGACAATGAAGTAGATATCACCGAAGTTGATGACTTCTTGCAGCTGGTAGAAGGCAAAGCACGCCATTATCCGCCTCGTTTTACTGAACGTCAGGAACGTAAAGGCTTTGAAGCCAAACTGAAACAAGTGACTCAACAGCTCGATACCCTGGCATCTAAAGAAAATGCCTCTTTTGATGTGTTGATTCGTGCATTTAAAGCCAGTGTTATGGCACGTAACCTGGACTTAGGTTCAGTCTATACCACCAAGTCTTTAACTTATGCACAGCGCATTTTAAAAATTAACAAAGAAGATGCTGAAGCAAACTTCTGGTTCGGTTTTGGCTTATCTGAAGGTGGTGGTCAACGTGAAGCTATTCCTTATTTAGACAAGGCCATGAAGGCAGGTGTGCAGGAAGCCTATTTATCTGCGGCAAACAATTACATTGCCATGGAACAAAAGAAAAATGCGATTCAGGTCTTGAAAAATTACAAAGTGAAATATCCGCAAGAAGCTGAAGTGGCTGACCGTTTAATTGCAGAAATTGAAAAGCAAGGTCGCTGGAATGTATGGCAAGTACTTAATCCGGCTAAAACGTCTTAATTTTTCTTTGTCCATTCACCTTTCAGATAGACCGTTCAAAACGGTCTATTTTTATATGTACGAATTGAAAATTAGAAGAATCATCGTATGATGAACAAAACTCAAATAAATACTGAACGTAGACATACTTTATGCCAAAACAAATATATCAGCTTTTATTTGCCTCGCTGCTGAGTAGTTATCTGCTTACAGGTTGTCAAATTGTCAGCGTCAAAAGCCAGGGCATTAATGTCACCATTGCCAATGAACGTGAAAGTATCCTTACCCGAAATAAATTGAGTGAAGCCAGTTTAAATGTGCTGTCCATGACCGGTCGTGAAGCTAAAATCTGTTCCGACCAACCCGACCAGTGTATTCAGGAACTGCAACAGATTCCGCAAATTCAGGACGAACAGCTGCTCTCTACCTCCAGCGAAATTTACCTGGCCAAAGCATTGGAATTTGAAAATTCTTCTGACTGTAAAACCAGTACTTTAGCCAGTACCCGATCTGAAGAAAAACAGAAACAGCAACAAGAAACCTATGATCAATGTCTGGATCAGCAACTGTATATGCTGGATAAAAGTATCCGCTACAGCTATGCCTACATGTTTAAGACCAAACGACAGCCCAAAGACCGCATTTTTGACAACCGGCAGGTGCAAATACGTGACTTTTATAATTTAGCACTGGCTAAACTGGTAACTGCTTATGCCTTGCGTCATAAACCTACTGTAGTTGAGCCACAGGTCAAGGTGGGTAAAAGTATTTATCAGATCAACTTTGATTACTATCCACAGCTCAAAAATCAGAAAATCGAGCAGCTGCTTTCCAGTTACAACCTGAATTTTTCAGGCTTACGTTCCATTAACCGTCGCGATGGTTTTGGCTCAGAATTTGTCCTGGTTCTACCGCAGGTCAAGGATGGTATTAGCGAAGGGAAAAATAAATATATTATTAACCCAATAAATTTCAGTTACAAAAACGGGGTCAATCCCAATATTCATCAGGCCCGCTATTTAGCGGCAACCCTGACTGCCCAGCCTAAAGCGGCCAGCAGTGTAGAAGACATTTTAAACAATGCAGAATTTGAAATAAAAGCCTTTGATCCGTACAAATATGATCAGGTCAATATGGCCGGAAAGACCTATCCGCTGGCTGGAAACTTTTCTACGCCTTATGGCTTATGGCTTGCACAAAACAATCTCGGCCGGGCAGCCTATTTAACCCTTATTGACCGTGATGATCATCTCACCATGCCGCATTTATATATGCTGGAACCTTATAATCCGAATAAAAAAGTGATTGTCTTAATCCATGGTCTGGCCAGCAGCCCTGAAGCATGGATTCGTCTGACTAACGATATTATGGGGGACACAGTACTACGGGAAAATTTTCAGGTCTGGCAGGTATTTTATTCAACTAATATGCCGATTATGGAAAGCCGTTTTCAGATTTATGCCCTATTGACTCAGGCCTTTGCCCAGGTCGATGCCAATGCCCCTGCCAAAAAAGATGCGGTACTGGTCGGACATAGTATGGGGGGCATTATTGCCCGGCTTTTGGTCAGTGATGCAGACTTAACCCAAAAAGCCTTATCCATGATGAATAATCGTCAGTTAAACAAGTTTCAAAAATTACCGATTATTTCGCAGCGCCTGGTCATCAAGGACATTCCTAATTTTTCTCGGGCGATTTTTCTGGCCACCCCGCATCGGGGAACCGATTATGCCGATCGCTGGTTTACCAAGGCAGCACGTAAAATCATCCGTATTCCCGGAGCTTTCCTCTCTGCGATTAGCGATAGCATACAAACTCAGGATCTGGATTTGAAAGAGCTGTTACAGCAGATTGATCATGGCCTGATTCAAAATGGACCGAGTGATTTAAGTTATCAGTCCAAGTTTATTGAACTGACCAAAGACATTAACCCGCGTAAAGGATTGGTCTTTCATTCCATTATTGGCAATATCACCAACAGTAATGATATCCATGTGATCACTGATGACATAGTGCCCTATAAGAGTGCCCATCTGGAGGGTGCTATTTCGGAAAAAATTATTAAAGGCGGTCATTCCATTCAGGAAACACCAGAAGCTGTTTTAGAATTGCGTCGTATCTTGCGTCTACATTTAACCAGACTTGGTTTGCATCAGCCCTAATGTCCGCTTGAGTTCTCCAGTTTCGTATCAACCCGCAGCGTCATTTTCATTGCCGGTACAATCAGCACTGCGATAAAACCCGTCAAACTGTTCTCCTAATTTTTATTCATTTACTGCAAAGCATTTTTCGCAATTCATGCAAATTTGATAAGATGTCTGAGCAAATGAAATAGCGTTTTTCCATAGCTCGGGTTGGCTTGAAAATAACAATAAGAACAAAGCCAGAGTCTAGGATTTAACGCATATCGTTTCATGCATAAATTTGAAATTGGTGAGACAGCCAAATTTTAACGATGAGATGTATTTAAATATTTAAGGATTTTACCTCAATGAGTTACCCGGAAATCATGGCTGATCTTTCCACTTTAACGCCGATGATGCAGCAGTACATGAGCGTCAAAATGCAGCACCCGCACTCCCTGATGTTTTATCGCATGGGTGACTTTTATGAACTGTTTTTTGACGATGCCCATAAAGCCGCCAAATTACTGGGGATTACCTTAACCCACCGCGGTAAGGCCAATGGCGAACCGATTCCCATGGCAGGTGTTCCCTATCATGCCGCTGAAGGCTATTTGGCCCGTCTGGTCAAAAAAGGCGAAACCGTGGTCATTTGCGAACAGCTTGGTGAGGGCGAGAGCGCAGGCTCTCGCGGAAAGGCACCTATGGAGCGTGGTGTGGTGCGTATCATCACTCCGGGCACCCTGACCGATGATGCGCTATTGAACAGTCATCAGTCTTCCAATCTGGTTGCACTCTGCTTACATCAGGGGCAAATTGGTATTGCATTGCTGGATTTAAGTGCCGGTATTTTCAAGGTACAACAACAAGAGTTTCATCACGAACAACTGGCAATTGAACTTTCCCGCTTAATGCCAAGTGAAATTGTGGTAGATGAAGATATTGTCGATCCCAATATTATCGAGCAGATCAAAAAACAACTCGACTGCCCTGTGACCCGTCGTCCGAATGTCGATTTCAACCTGAATAATGCACAAAAAACCTTATGTGACCAGTTCGCGGTATCTACCCTGTCCGGCTTCGGAATTGACCATTTACCGCTGGCCAAAGCGGCGGCAGCGGCACTGATCCATTATGCCAAAGAAACCCAGAAAACTGCTTTACCGCATATCCGCTCGATTCAGCTAGAACAAAGCAGTGATTTTATTGCGCTAGATCCGGTCACGCGTCGCAATCTGGAACTGGTTGAACCTCTATTTGAACATGGTACATCCCTGTTCCAGCTGATCAATGACTGCCAGACTGCCATGGGTGGCCGACTGCTCAGCCGTACACTGATGCAGCCTTTACGCGACACCAAAATACTGGATGCCCGTTTGGATGCCATTGCCGCTATGTTGAGCGGTTATCATGAAACACCGATTCGTCTGGTCCTGAAAGAAATTAGCGATATTGAACGTGTACTGAGCCGTGTCGCTTTAGGCAGTGCACGTCCGCGTGATCTGGTACAACTACGTCAGGCCTGTGCGCAAATTCCTTTTTTACGCCATGCCCTACAGCCAATGATGCAGACTAAGCAATCCGTTCTAATTCAGCAGCTGACAGATGAACTAGGGGATTTTAATGGCCTGCATCAACGCCTGATGTCTGCGATTGTCGAAAACCCTCCGGTATTACTCCGTGATGGCAATGTCATTGCAGAAGGATTTGACAGTGAACTGGATGAGCTGCGTAAAATCCGTGATCATGCAGGCCAGTTCCTGATTGATCTGGAAACTCAAGAACGTGCCAACACCGGCATTTCAACCCTGAAAATTGGCTATAATCGTGTCAGTGGCTACTATATTGAACTGACTCGTGCTCAAGCCGAGCAGGCACCGGATCATTATATCCGTCGCCAGACCTTAAAAAATGCCGAGCGTTATATCACGCCGGAACTGAAATCTTTTGAAGATAAAGTCCTG
This sequence comes from Acinetobacter sp. YH12201, assembly GCF_013418145.1. NCBI lineage: Bacteria > Pseudomonadati > Pseudomonadota > Gammaproteobacteria > Moraxellales > Moraxellaceae > Acinetobacter > Acinetobacter sp. YH12201. The sequence continues at coordinate 13,829 of NZ_VPCP01000008.1, forward strand.
TCCAGCGAATCACGTGCCCTTGCGCGTGAAAAAATGCTGTTTGAAATGCTGCTGGATGAATTACGTCAAGACATTGGCAATTTACAGATGATGAGCAGCGCTATTGCCCAGATTGACATGCTGGCCAATTTTGCCCATCAGGCGCGTTTACGCAACTGGTCCCGTCCAGAATTCAGCCCTGAAATTGGGGTTAAAATTGTTGCAGGCCGGCATCCTGTGGTGGAAGCCTTAAGCAAAACTGCTTTTACCCCGAACGATACCACACTAGACTTTAACCACCGTATGGCCATTGTGACCGGTCCGAATATGGGCGGCAAATCCACCTTTATGCGTCAAACCGCACTGATCAGTTTACTGGCCTATTGCGGTTCCTATGTGCCTGCAAAGTCCGCAGTATTAGGCCCGATTGATCGCGTGTTTACCCGTATTGGTTCAGCAGATGACTTATCGACCGGTAAATCGACTTTTATGGTGGAGATGACCGAAACTTCGCAAATTCTGCATCATGCCACCAACCAGTCTTTGGTACTGATGGATGAAGTCGGACGCGGAACCAGTACCTATGATGGTTTGTCTCTAGCCTGGGCTTGTGTGATTGACCTGAGCAAACGGATTAAGTGCCTGTGCCTGTTTGCGACTCATTATTTCGAGTTGACCGAACTGGGCAAGGAATCAGGAATTGATAACTATCATGTCACAGCCAAGGAGCTGAACGGTAATTTAATCCTGCTACACAAGGTTCAGCACGGCCCTGCCAGTCAAAGCCATGGCTTACAGGTAGCAAAACTGGCCGGTATTCCTGCCAGCGTGATTAAAGAAGCACAAAATCGGTTAAAGATTCTGGAAAAACAGCAACATCAACAGGTCAATAAGGTAGTACAAAATGACTTGTTTAGTGCGATCGATGAACCGGCTGTAGAAATTATTGAACGTGTAGTGGAAATTGAAAAAGATAGCCCTGCACTAAGGTTGTTAAGATCGCTGGATGTAGACAATCTTTCTCCCCGGGAAGCCTTGCAACAAATTTATGCTTTAAAAGATGCCCTGGAAAGCTAATTTAAATCTGTGCCAGAAAAAGACTTCTAAATAGAAGTCTTTTTCATTTACTACATATATTTAATGAAATATTCAATTTTTACTAAAATTAACAGCCTTATATATAATAAATATCAATAAAAGCAATTGTTACTTAGCAGCATTTTTGCCTAAAATACAGCAAGAGTAACTAGAACCATATTTTTTAGGTAGCTGTCGCCATGACCTTTGTTGTCACTGAAAATTGTATTAAATGTAAATACCAAGACTGCGTAGAAGTTTGTCCGGTAGATTGTTTCTACGAAGGTCCAAATTTCCTCGTGATTAATCCAGATGAATGTATTGACTGCGCATTATGCGAACCTGAATGCCCGGCAAATGCTATTTTCTCGGAAGATGAGTTGCCTGAAGGTCAGGAAGTCTTTATTGAGCTGAATGCCGATCTTTCACAAAAATGGCCAAACATCACTCAAATTGGTGACCAGCCTGCCGATCGTGAAGAATGGAACGGTAAAGCCGACAAGTTACAATACTTGGAAAAATAAGACTGTTTCTGAGCCTGAAAAAGATCAGCATAGGCTGATCTTTTTTTATACTTAAAAAAACATTTGATTGCAATATTTTCAAATTTTATCCTTCAAATTAGATTAAAATAGCATGTATTTATAAATATCTGATTTCTATAATGAAGCATGTTTTAAAGGGCTTACTGGGCTTGAGCTTGGTCCCACTTGTCATGATTGGATGTAGCACATCTCCTCAGAAACAAGGGCAAATGCCCCATGGAAAACGGATCTTCATTCCTCAAGAACGCATTAGCCTTGAACGCCCAATTCCACCTAAAACAGTACCTTATGTTTATAATTCATGGATTGCCATCGGTGATAATTTACATCGTGTCCGTGAATATGAAAATTTTCTGGAACGTAATGGTGTCGGCAATATTATCCCAAGTTTCGAATTGTTGCGTTCTGCCCGTGACTGGCAAAAATGCGGCCGTCCACAATATATGATTCCTAACCGTGAATTGTGGAACAATCAAATTGCAACTTTACGTGTCTTTAAATACCTGGTTGCTGCCAAAGTGCTTACTGACTTTGAAGTGACCTCTGTTTACCGGGATTTGTCACTTAACCAGTGTGCCGGTGGCGCAAATTCATCACGCCACTTATTTAATTCGGCGATCGATTTCCGTATTGGGCCTGAAGTGCCCCAAGCAGAAGATTATGCATTTATTGAAAATAGCAAATTTAAATTATGTCAATTCTGGGTGCAGTACGGACAAAGCCTGAATATGGGACTTGGGCTATATGCTTCTGGTCAAATCCATATTGATACTCAAGGTTACCGCACCTGGGGTCCAGACCACTCACGCCACAGCTCGATGTGTAATTTTTAAAATCGTGTATTGCGGTAAAAAAGAGATCCTGCTGATCTCTTTTTTATTGCCCTATTTTCAATAAATCAAAACGATAAATTGCACTCTGAATGGAAAAGTTTAAAATGCATGCATCGCAACACAGGTGACCAGACTATGCAACAAATGTGGACAGAGATTGATGCTTACATCGATTCACATTTAATTCCAGAAGACCCCATTCTGCTACAGACATTAAAAAATACTGAAGATAAAGGTTTTCCAGATCACCTCGCAGTCGCACCCAATCAGGGCATGCTGCTGCAAATGCTGATTCAGATGAACAAGTGCAAACGTGTACTGGAACTGGGTACCTTTGCTGCCTACAGTACAATGTGGTTGGCTCGTGCGCTACCAGAAGATGGCTACATTCTGACCATTGAGGGTCGTGATACTCATGCAGCTTTGGGTCAGGAAAATATTGATCATGCCAAACTTCCGCAGACCATTGAGCTTAAGGTAGGGCGTGCAGCAGATGTATTAAAGGCATTGCCTGCAGATTTTGAACCATTTGACTTTGTGTTTATTGATGCCGACAAACAGAGTTATCCAGAGTATCTAGAACTCAGCTTAAACTTGTCCCATTCAGGGACTATTATTGTGCTGGATAACGTGATTCGTGCTGGCGAGATCATTAATCCTGCAAACCACAAACCTAGTATTGAAGGTATTCGCGATATGTTTGTCGCCTTGCAAGACCATCCTCGAATTTTGTCCTGTACTGCATTACAAACAGTTGGTAGCAAAGGACATGATGGCTTTGCACTTGCCATAGTGAAATAATATGACACAAAGGTTAAAAAACAATCTTTTTATTTTTTTTGTTTTTTATTAATAACTTACAGATACTGTCCATATAGTTATCCACAACTTATGCGGATAACTATGGGCAATTATTAATCAAACCTGTTAGATATTGACTCAGTTATTTCACCACCAGTAAGGGTACGGTTGAGTTTCGGAATATACTTGTTGCCACACTTCCCAAAAAGAATTGGCGAATCTTGCTGTGACTAAATGCACCCAGCAATATCAGTTGTATGCCATGTTCACTTTGGTATTCCAGTATATTTTCCGAAACATCGCCATAACGGTATTCAGTCACCACATCCATCCCGGCATCACGTAAATACTGCGAAGGTTCATTCAGTATTTCCGGATGATCACCTACATATAACAGATGGCACTGTAAGAGTCTTAATAAATCACTTTGTGCGACACGTTTCATCAGATTAACGCAGGTTGGTGAATATTCATAGGCAAAAATGAATCGTGTGGGTGGTTTAAACTGTTCCCCGACGGTCATTACGGTACATTTTGCACCACGAATAAAATTTTCTACATTACTGCCTATTGGTTTGTTTCGTTCCGCAGAACGCTCTCCGACCCGGCCAATAATGGCGATGTCATCTTCTTTAAGCACATGAAAACTTTGTTCCAGGAAATCGCCTTTTTCTTGCAGATGCGAGGCGCTAATCTCATACTTCTGCTGAATCATGTCAGAAATATGGGTTAAAAGATTATTGCTGTAATCCAGTGCCAGTTCACTTTGTTTTTGTTCAAGTTCTGCCAGTTCTTTCAGTAACATTGCATTACTTTCAAACCCGATCACCCCACTAATTTCCCCCAAATGATAACTAGCCGGGTAATAATCTAAAACCTGTAATAGTACCAATTCACGTTGTGTCTGCTTTGCAACCCATGCCGCAGCTTCAGCCACTGCATTTACACATGGAGAAGAATCAATACAAGCGATTACACGTTTCATTTTCGCCTCGCTTTTCGCCCATACAGGCTTTAAGTCTAATTGTTATTTTAACTTAGCATAACTCTTCACCGCTGTGCAGGCTTTTATGTAATTAAACTTACTCCCTGATTCATCTTCATTTTCTTGGATTTTTTAATCCCGATGACGAATAAACCTGGCCGGATTACCCGCAACAATAGTTGCCTTTTCAACATCCTTTGTGACCATACTGTTCATGCCGACAATGGCATGAGCATCAATCTTTATACCATCTTTAACACCCACATGCGCGCCTAGCCATACATCCTGACCAATCTCGATGCCCTGAGAACGTACCGCTTGCTGGTAAATGGGCTGTGCAAGTTCAATCCCGTGGTCAAAAGCATATAAATGGCAATATGCAGCTATACGGACCTGATCATGTAGCTTGATCCCCATGCGCCCACCATCGAGAATACAGTGATGGTTAATGGCCACTTCATTGCCAATTTCTAAAGGACCATGCAAGGTACAGTCTGCGGCAATAAAAGTATTGTCACCAATCGTGATTTTCCGGCCCGGCTCGGCAAAAATATGGGCCAGCGGTGAAATAAAACAGTTTTCACCAATTTCGACAGTTTCCATTTCCATCAAATAAGCCTGATATTCTTTTTGCCACTGTTCTGCCCAGCCGCGATTTTTCGGTTTTAATGACCAGTACAGCCACGGCATGTAATTTAAACGGTGCTTATGTTGTTCACGATATTTTAATAGCGGATCCTGTTCAGTCATGGTTCGGCTCTTCTACAATTTTCAGTTGTTCACGTCCGCGAGTCACATCCTGAATTTTCAGTGCCAAAGGCTGAATTTGATGAACTTGTAACAAGGCTTCGACCTGTACGCCTGTGGCAGTATATTGTTCTTGAAATTCGATGTTTTGGTGGTTCAACTCATACTGAAAAATAGCCCATTCATTAAAATGGGAGGCAAAGCTGACTTTCTTTTTTTCAATCAGTTCAATTTTTTCCGCCAGTACCAGGCACTGCCCTGCACAACCACCATAGGCCCGAACTAGCCCTCCCGTTCCGAGTTTAATACCGCCAAACCAGCGATTGACCAGAACGATGATATTGGTTAATTCATTGCCTTCAATGGTTGCCAAAATCGGGCGTCCAGCAGTACCTGATGGTTCACCATCATCATTAAAACGAACATTATGGCCAATTTTCCATGCCCAGCACTGATGTGTGGTGGTGATATCTTTATGGAACTCTAAAAAGTTTTTGACATCCTGTTCATTTTCGACTGGTGCAGCAATCGCCTGAAAGCGACTTTTTTTAATGTCTTCTTCGAAAGTAACGGATGAGGCAATCGTAAATGGCATAAATCTGGAATAAATAACAATACAGCAGCAGTATAGCCTGTTTTGAACCGCTTGCAGATACAAAAAAACCTCCTATAAAAGAAGGTTTCTTAATAATTAAAAATATTTAAACTTAAATGATACTGTAATTTATAAGATTAAATCATTCTGATTAAACTTTAATTAAACAGTAAAATCTTCACCCAAATAGACTTTGCGCACAGTGTCATTTTCAAGCACTTCTTGCGGTGTACCCTCTGCAATTACCGCACCTTCACTGACAATATAGGCATGCTCACAAATCGCCAATGTATCCCGTACGTTATGATCGGTAATCAGTACACCAATTCCGCGGTCTTTAAGTTCACGGATAATATCCTTGATGTCCGCTACAGAAATAGGATCGACCCCCGCGAAAGGTTCATCAAGCAGCATGAACTTGGGATCGGCCGCCAAAGCACGGGCAATTTCAGCACGACGGCGCTCACCACCAGACACACTCATCCCCAGTGAATCCTTAATATGCGTGATTTTAAAATCTGCCAATAGTTCATTTAAACGCTGTTGACGCTGTTGCTTGTTCAGATCTTTACGGGTTTCAAGAATCGCCATAATGTTTTCAGAAATCGTCAGTTTTCTAAAAATTGAGGCTTCTTGCGGCAAATAACCAATGCCTTTACGGGCACGTTCATGCATGGCCAAGTCTGACAAATCAAGATCATCCAAATGAATCTCGCCTTTGTCCATCCGAACTAAACCCACCACCATATAGAAACTTGTGGTTTTACCCGCACCGTTTGGACCAAGTAAGCCTACAATCTGTCCACTCTGCATCTGAAAAGAGACATCTTTCACAACCCATCTTTTACTATAGTTTTTTGCCAGATGTTTAATACACAATGTTTGGGGCTGATTTAGCGGTTGATCCATTAATCACGTGCTCCTGGGAACGTTTTTGAGCTAGATGGTGGAATAATAATTTGTACGCGACCTGAAGATGAGCCAGTATTGTTCGGTGTACCTGTCGCTTCAACATCACCTTTATTCATGCTGTATTTCAAAGTATTACCGCGAATACTTGCCCCATCCTGCTGTAAAAATGCATTGCCGGACAAGGTGATAATGCCAGTTTGGGCATTATAAAGAATCTTTTGTGCCTGACCTTTCGCCAAGCCTTTATTGACATCAATTTGTTGTTGGAAACGTGCCGGACCGCCTGTCGCCGTAATGCTACTGATCTGTTTTTGACTGTTCAGATTGGCAACAATAGAGTTGGCTTGCAATCTCATGGTGCCCTGTTCGATGATGACATTCCCGCTATAGGTCGTCACCCCGGATTTTTCATTATAGGTGGCACGGTCAGCAACCAGTGAAATAGGCTGATTTCGGTCAGATGGAATGGCCAATGCCGCTGCCGACGAGAATACAACCAAACCGGCTAAAGCTGCCTGTTTAAGCAAAGTTTTAGACAATGTAAGCTTAAGATTGTGGTTCATATTTTCCTCGAATATTAAAAAATTCGTATTGACCGTCATTTAAATTGGCTTTCAGACCTTGGCTTACAAATTCAGCTTGCGGAGATTGCACAATGACCTGTTTATCTGTCTCAATTTCCCGGGTTTCAGGATATCCGGTTAATTCCTGGGTCTGAAACTGCATTTTGCCCTGTGGCATCAACTTGGTCGCCACGACATTTCCTGACAGAATCACCCGTTGATTGTCATCATAACTGTTCGCCACTTTGGCATAAAAAGTGGCATCAACTGCGCCATTTTTATACAGCGAGGCATTCAGGTTCTCGAGTTTGGCCGTTTCTTTTTGCATGTCCTGTTCCATACGGTCGACCTGAGCACGGGCATACAAATTACCGTTGTCATCGGTTTGAGTCAGGTTAATTTTTTCAGCGGAATAGGTCATGCTTCTGGCTGAATCAACCTCGAGCTTGTTGCCCTTACCACTGTAATAGTAGTAACCACCACTTATAGCTGCAATTGCTATAGCAGTCAGGTATAAAACTTTTGTATCCATAAGTGTGGCACTTAACTCAAATTCAATGAATTGTTTAACAATTAATGTGGGGCAGCGGTATAGGTTTCAAGCAGCTGTTCATAAGCCCCTTTGGCCGTCAGAATCATGTCGCAGATTTCACGCACTGCACCACGACCACCCATGGCCTGAGTAACAAGGTCAGCACGGCGTCGAACTTCGACATGACCATTGGGAACAGTCACTTTCATACCGGCAATGGCAAATGCCGAAAGATCAGGCCAGTCATCGCCCATATATAAACAGTCTTCTGGAGCAACATTCAATTGGGCACAGGCTTCGCGTAATGCAGTGCCTTTGTCTTCACGGCCCTGGAAAACCAGGTCTACACCCAAGTCAGACATGCGCTTTTCTACAATATTGCTTTTACGTCCAGTAATAATAATGACTTTTACACCGGCTTTCTGTACGAGTTTCATACCTAAACCATCACGGATATCAAAGGACTTGATTTCATCCCCGGTATTGGTCAGGGTGACAAAACCATCACTCAGAATTCCATCGACATCAAGAACCAAAGCTTCAACATGGCGCGCCTGTTCCAATAAAATATAAGATGCCATTTATTAATTTACCCCGGCTTGAATCAGGTCATGCATGCTAATCACGCCAATAACCTTGTTTGCACTATCTACTACAACAAATTGATTAATTTTCTTTTCGTTCATGCGCTCTAGGGCTTCAACGGCACGTGCCTCTTGCGAAATGGTCAATGGATTTTTAGTCATGACCTCAGAAACCGGCAAGTTCACATCAAAGCCTTGTTGTTTATCAATTAAACGACGTAAATCGCCATCAGTAAAAATACCCAATAGAACGTCATTTTGATCGACAATTGTGGTTAAACCTAGGCGTTTGTTTGAAATTTCGTATAAAACCTGATTCATTGGTGTATCTGGAGAGACTTTTGGCAATTCTGTACCTGTGTGCATGAGGTGTTCGACATGTAACAACAAGCGTTTACCTAATGCACCGGCTGGATGAGACAGCGCAAAATCATCAGCAGTAAAACCACGTGCATCCAGCAAGGCAACCGCCAAGGCATCGCCTAAAGCCAGAGTTGCCGTGGTGCTTGAGGTCGGTGCCAGACCCAGTGGACAGGCTTCCTGAATATTTCCCAAGGTTAAAGCGACATCGGCATTTTGCGGCATAGGGCCTTTGTTGTCGCCACTAATGGTAATTAGAGGAATTTCCAGACGCTTGATTAATGGCATGAGCATCATGATTTCATCACTCTTGCCCGAGTTAGAAATGGCAATCAGCACATCGCCAGGAACCAGCATGCCCAAATCGCCATGTCCCGCTTCACCTGGGTGCATAAAGAATGACGGCGTACCTGTAGAAGCAAAGGTTGCTGCCATTTTACGGCCGATATGCCCTGACTTCCCCATACCGGTAATGACTAAACGCCCTCGACACTTCAAGATGATTTCACAGGCACGACTAAAACGATCGTCAATTTGTGTTGCCAATATTTCCAGTGCTCGTTCTTCTATACGCAAAGTTTCTAATGCAACTTTTTGAAAGTCTATTTGATTTGGCATATTTGGTGGGTTCAAAATAGGTTTACCTTTACTCTATACAGAGTTGATTCAATCAAGCAAAAAATAATTTTCGCAATTTTATCATATCTATGCAAATGTCACGTTTCTAAATTACAAGATTTCAATAATTGTGCAGAAATTATGGTGAGTAAAACTCAGGTTTATCGCGAACGTCATCCTTACTCTCTTCAGGTCATGTGTCATGAATCATTCTGCATTTATGTAAAGCTGAGTGTATATTATGAAACTTGGTTTATTATTTAATTCTCATATGAAAAATACGCTTTCTGATCACAAGCAAATTGGTGTGGTTGCCACTTTTCCTGAACTGGTCAATTCCAAGTTTCAAGGAAATATGAATGCCATGTGCTGGTATAGAAATCTGGCTGGTGATTTTAAAGAGATTGTGACTAAACTTGAATTAAAAGAGAATATTACAGAAATTTCTGTGGAAGATCTTTTAGCGCTGCAACTTTCAGAACAAGGTCATCTGGCTCGGGAAATGATCTTAAAAGATATCCAGCTATTAACCGATTTCGGAGCATCCCCATCTCTTAATTTACTTAAAAGTTATGAACGGGATGAAGAGCTGGATTTCATTGCAACAGATGTGTATTCCTATCACGTTGACCGCTCACCTATAGAAACCGATACTTTCTTATGTACTTATTCTGGTTGTGCCAGTGATATTTTGCCAAATGATCAGGTTGAGCAAAAGATTTTGATTCCCGAATTAAGAGCAAAGCTGAAAGACTTACATGATGGTCCAGAAACTGAGTTCGAAAATTTCCTGGAAGAATATTTCTTTGATTTGCATTATGCCCCCAAAGCGGATGCAACACCGATCAATTTAGGCCAGGGACATCTTTGGCGTTTGGCTGTCGATCATCCAACGCAGCCCGTTTTGCCTTGCGTGCATAGAGCGCCTGCTGAAGCGGGTGAATACAGACTTCTCTTGATCTGTTAAATATTGATGAGATATAGGGCTCACTTGATCTATAAGATTTAGATGTTACATCTGTCTGTTTATTCAATGCTCTGCTCTTGAATGCTCTAGAGGAACGGGACAGATTGGTCCGTATGAACTCACATTCCCGCTATACAACTATTTTGATTGCTGAATTGTTATTTTTCAGGTATCGCTGATTATTTTCATGAGCAGTGTGCTTTCTTAAGCCATAAGTAATGACATTAAATTTTCATATCGAGTTTTATATTCCCTAAAAAACTTCTGCATTTTTTCGTTTTAACTTTATGAAAAAAAATGCTTAGGTTAAGATGAGCCATCTTTTGTAAAAGCATCTTAGAAGACCTATGCAGCCATTTGTTCTATATAACTCAGAGCAACGTAAAAAAGTAGAATTCGTACCTCGTAAAGAAGGTCATATCGACATGTATGTCTGCGGTATGACCGTATATGACTACTGTCATATTGGGCATGCTCGAGTGATGGTTGCATTTGACTACATTATCCGTTTCCTGCGCAGTCAGGGCTGGAATGTAAAATACGTACGTAACATTACCGATATTGACGACAAAATTATTAAACGTGCCAATGAAAATGGGGAAAGCATTACAGCTTTAACGGATCGTTTCATTCAAGCAATGAATGAAGATGCTGAAAACTTGGGCTGTCTGCATCCAGATGAAGCCCCTCGTGCGACTGATTACATCGACCAGATGCAAAGCATGATTGGTAACCTAGTCAATAAAGGCACTGCTTATCCATCATCAAATGGTGATGTGTATTTTGAAGTGGAAAAATTTGCCAAATATGGCCGTCTTTCAGGCCGTAAACTGGAAGATATGCAGGCCGGTGCATCTGAACGCGTTGATGTTGAAGTAGAGAAAAAACATCCATTTGACTTTGTGCTGTGGAAACATGCCAAAGAAAATGAACCGTCTTGGGCTTCACCTTGGGGCAATGGCCGTCCGGGCTGGCATATCGAATGTTCGGCAATGTCAACTTGCTGCCTAGGCAATCATTTTGACATTCACGGTGGCGGTTCAGACTTAATGTTCCCGCACCATGAAAATGAAATTGCCCAATCAGAAGCATCTACGGATGAACAGTATGTGAATTACTGGATGCATGTCGGTTTCATTAATGTTGATGGCGAAAAAATGTCTAAGTCTTTAGGCAACTTCTTTACCATTCGTGATGTGATGGAAAAATTCCACCCTGAAGTGATCCGTTACTTTATTGTGTCTTCACACTACCGCAGCCCAGTGAACTTCTCGGATGTGGCATTAAAAGAAGCCAAAACAGCCCTTTCCCGTTTCTATCATTCATTTAAGGCTTATCAGCAGGTCTACGGTGAAAAAACCGTAGAAACTCTGGATGATGCATTGGTTGAACGTTTTAATACTGCTATGCGTGATGACTTCAATACAGCAGAAGCCATTGCTGTACTGTTTGAAATCAACAAAGAATTCAACCGTGCAGTGAAAGACGAAAACCAGGAGCAGGCAGCGGTTTATTATTCAACTTTACGTCACCTTACCAATATTCTAGGTCTGGTTCAGTACAATGTTGATGACTTCTTGAAGTCTGATATTGGTCAGGAAGCATTAGGTTTATCTGAAGAACAGATTGAAGATTTGATTCAGCAACGTAAAGATGCGAAAAAGGCCAAAGAATTTGCCAAGGCCGATGAAATTCGCCAGTCTTTACTGGATCAAGGTGTGGTTCTGGAAGATACACGTCAAGGCACTATTTGGCGTCGTGCTGATTAATTAATCATTTGGAAGCATAAAGAGTTGACAGTTAAAAGAAACTCTCTATAATTCACTTCCATATTGCGGGAATAGCTCAGTTGGTAGAGCATAACCTTGCCAAGGTTGGGGTCGGGAGTTCGAGTCTCCTTTCCCGCTCCAGAATATGAAAAGCCCAGATCAATTGATCTGGGCTTTTTTATTTATTAATCTCATTAAGTTTTAAGCTGAATATACGCCAAACCCATAATGATAGTTCCACTTAAACTTTTTAGTAAAATACACAAGATCGTTTGCCCTCGCATAGATGGTTTAGAAAATTAATTAAAATAATTTACAGGCTCAATAATAAATCATAAAAGATACATTTTTATCCTTTTTCCTTTCCACATTCCGGCTATGTTAAGCTTTGAACAAATAATAAATATTGAAACAAGAGGACAGCATCATGGAGTATTACCAGCACATTCTAGTTTCTGTCGATGACTCGCCCATTGCCGTAGCCGCAGCTGATCAGGCCATGGTGTTAGCCAAAGCTTTTGGCAGTAAAGTGACCATTGTGAGCGTAGTGATTATTGATCCTTTAACCAGTGTCAGTTTTTATAAAAATGTTCCCGGCGTCACTGATTATTTTATGGAAGCTCAAGCTCATGCTAAAAATATATTGGCCGAGCTAGGTGCCAGATTTTCCGAAGCAGGTATTCCAGCAGAAACCAAGCTTTTAGCCAAACAATCCCCTAGTGAGGCCATTGCTGAACTTGCCGATGAACTAAAGGCCGATTTGATTGTGGTTGGATCGCATGGCCGAACCGGTTTGAAAAAAACCTTCATTGGCAGTATTGCCCAAGATATTCTGACCGCCAGTCATGTTCCTGTGCTTGTGGTTAAACATACCCAATAACCCTTTTACTCTGCTTTTTTATGCCATTAACCTATCACTTCTGAGTTAATGGCTTCACGCAATTGGGCTTAAAAACTGTCTTTTAAGGATTTGTGTTCTGCTCAGCTGACCTTATTGCTGCACTCATTTTAAAACACTTAGATTAGCATTTAAAAACATAGACATGAGCCAAGCAATCATCTCGCAGATTCTATAAAAAACATCAAACTACGACCATAAACCTATACGCATAAACGTGATTAAGACATAAACTTTGTTCACAATTTTTTATAGACATTCAAAGAGCAAAACATGTCAAAACAAGATTTTGAAAATGGTTTAAAAGTTCGCACCGAAGTCATGGGCGAAGCTTTCGTAAAACGTGCACAGGACAATACGGTACCCTTTACCCAGCCTTTACAGGACTGGATTAATGAACATGCCTGGGGTTCAACCTGGCAACGCGAAGGCGTTCTTCCACGTAAATATCGTTCACTGATCACCATTGCTTTTTTAACCGCACAAAAAAGCCCCACAGAACTTAAGGGACATGTTCGTGGTGCACTCAATAACGGTGCAACAGTAGAAGAAATTCAGGAAGTGTTATTACACAGTTTGCCCTACTGTGGCGCTCCTGCCACCCAGGAAGCCTTTCGTGCTGCACTTGAAGTCATCAATGAATATCAAAAAACTGAATAATATAATTTGATATTTATAGAAATGGTTTAAGCAGTTTAGCATTTAAATTGCTTAGGCTATTTTTATTGTTGACGATCTGATTCAACCGCAATCCATTGAATTGCGCTGTAATTGACCTTGACTTAACTGCAAAGTTTCCGCTTCCAGATATTCCAGTTCTTCGGGATGATGTGTGACATAAATCACTGGCAAATCCAGCTCCTCTTTTATCCGTTTAAAAAACGGTAAAATTTGCTGTTTTAAGCTACGGTCCAGTCCCGTTAAGGGTTCATCCAGAAGCAATAAATGGGGGGAAGATAGCAGTGCCCGCCCAATCGAGACCCGCTGTGCTTCCCCACCAGAAAGCTGATGGGCCTTACGTTGTATCAAGGTGGTCAAATCCAGCAATTCGACAATGTCATCAAACTGGAACTTTCGTTCTGACTTATCTACTAATTTCTCTGCATAGCGTAGATTCTGCTGCACATTCATATGTGGAAACAGCAAGGCATGCTGGAAAATTAAAGCGATTTTGCGCTGATACATCGGGATATGAATATTCTGCCGGGTATCTATTAACAGCTGTTCATTCAACTGGATATAGCCTTGTTGTGGCTTGAGCAAACCCACAATATTTTTTAGCAAGGTACTCTTGCCACTCCCTGATGCTCCGACAATGCCTAACAGTTGCTGCTGCATCTCCAGTTCAACGTTCAGGCTGAAATCACCCTGCTGATAGAGAAAATCACATTTCAACATATCAGGCTCCCAATTTCCGTTGATATTTTTGCAAAATAAAATAGTTCGCAATCAGGGCTGAAAATGCCAGAAATAAAGATAAGACCACCAGCCGCATGGCAAATTCTTCGCCATTGGGTTGTTGCAGCAAGGAATAAATCGCGATTGGAATGGTGCGGGTCTCATCTGGAATATTGCCGACAAAGGTAATGGTGGCACCAAACTCTCCCAGACTTCGGCTAAAACACAGAATGCTCCCGATCAGCATGCCCGGCAGTGCCAAAGGCAGGCTAATACTGCAAAACACCCTGAACGGGCTTGCTCCCAACGAGCCGGCCACCTGTTCTAATTGCCGGTTAATCAATTGAAAAGACAGGCGAATCGGCTGCACCATCAAGGGAAATGCCACAATCATTGATGCCAGTACCGCCCCTTTCCAGTTAAAGGCCAGTTCAATCCCGAGCGCATTCAGATATTGTCCAATCCAGCCTTTATTGCCAAACAGCAGCAACAGTAAATAGCCCAAGACCACAGGCGGCAGCACCATCGGTAATTGCAAACATGCTTCAAGCAAAAATTTCAGCCTGAATTCATGGCGTGCCAATGTCCAGGCCAAAGCCACTGCAAACGGTAAACAGATGACCGTTGCCCAGAAGGCGACTTTTGCGGAAAGATATAAGGCACTCAGTTCTTCGGGACTGAACATTGCGTGGCGATCTCCCTATGGTTGATTTATAGATTAATTCATGCGAAATCCATATTTTTGAAAGATGCTTTTTGCCTGTGAACTGCTTTTCACAAATTTTTCGAACTGCATTGCCTCTGCATTTTTCTCGCCCTGCTTGGTCAAGGCAATCGGATAAATAATGGGATGATGCGAATCTGCGGGAAAAGTTCCGATTATTTTCACTTTCTGGCTAATAAATGCATCCGTTTTATAAACAATGCCTACCTCACACTCACCCCGCTCTACAAAAGCCAAGGCTGAACGAACATCATCCGTTCCTACAATGCGGCTTTTGAGCTGAGCCAGCCAATTCAGCTTGATCAAACTCTGTTTGGCATATTTACCCGCAGGTACTGACTCCATTTGTCCTGTACATAAATGCCCTTTAAAGGCTTGGGCAAAATTAAAATTGGGCTGTGGCTTAAATGCAATATTTAAATTTTTCGGGCTAATGACCACCAGCTGATTGAACAATACGGGCTTGGCCCTATTGTGATGAATGAATTGCTTTTTAATCAGATAATTCATCCAGTCCAGATCTGCAGAGAAAAAGAGGTCACTGCTGGCACCAGCTTCAATCTGTTTGGCAAGTGCTGAGGATGCACCAAATACCGCTACAACATCCGTTTTCGGATGCTGCTTTGCATACAATTTTTTAATGTCGTTAAGGGCATTACTCAGACTGGCTGCTGCGTAGATTTTTACCGTGCCTGCATAGGTAGAGGAAAATGTAACTGACAAACACGCTGCTAAAAACAGGGATTTTTTCATCGATATTTTCCTTCTCAGTGAATAAACAGACCTTGCACGATTTGCCCTTTAGATAATGCAGCTCCCGCAGGAATCCTGACCAGACAATTGGCCTGCATTAAATTGCTCAGCATATGTGACTGCTGTTTGGACAAGCTCCGGACTTTGAGCAGTCCCTGATCAAAACTGGCCGACATTCTTAAAAAACGTTCTCGGCTATCCATTTTTAGCTCATGGGTCAACACGACGCTAAACCAGTCCGGTTGCTGTTTCTGTCCTTGCAAAGCCCTTAACAGGGTTGAAGTATAAATTTGCATGCCTACATAAACTGCTGCCGGATTGCCCGGCAGTCCAAGCAGATAACAACGTGTGCGATCAGGGCGTGTTAATTCTGCAAAGAACATCGGCTTGCCCGGCTTTTGTTTCACTTTCCAGAACAGCTGTTCAAAACCCAAATCGAGGGCTACCGGTCGAATAAAATCATAATCTCCAACGGATACACCACCGGTGGTTAAAATCACATCATGGCTTTCCGATAATTCCTGGATTAAGGCTTTCACGGCATCTTCTGTATCAGCCACATGGAAAATTTCAACCTGCTGTCCTGCATTTTGAAACCAGGCCTGAATCAGGGGAGCATTGGCATCAAAAATTTTTCCTGCTGCAAAATCCTCGATGCTGCTCGCGACTTCATCTCCCGTAATGACCACTGCAACTTGGGGATAGCGAAAAACTTCAACCTTTTGAATGCCTGCCATACTTAAGGAGGCAATTGCACCTACTGAAAGGAACTGTCCTTTGTGGGCCAATAATTGTCCAACCGAAATTTCTTCACCCACATTGCGAATATCGGCATGAGCATGCAGGTTTTCGACTATTGCGATTTTGCCTGAATCGATGAGCTTGACGATTTCCTGACGTGCCACCGTGGTGGTTCCATAGGGAATTTTGGCGCCAGTAAAAATCCGTACGGCTTGCCCTGCCTTAAGTTGTAATTCGGACGAATGTCCGGCTTGAATTTCACCGATCAGTTTAAATTCGCTATGCGGCTCAATGGCAGATTGGGCGCAAATTGCATAGCCATCTACAGCGCTTTGCGAAAATAAGGGCAGATTAATGGCAGAATAAACCTCTTGCGCCAAATAGCGGTTTAAAGCCCCATTTAACTCCAGACTTTCCGTGGCCAGTCCCTGAGTATGCTGCAAAATTAAATCCAGGGCCTGATCTACCGTAATCAGGCCATGCTCTGCTCCACATCCAGACATGATGCTATTCATTGGTACCCCCCTGGATGGGGAATATTTTTCTGGACATCAAATAAATGTACCAATGCCGGCAAGACTGCAATCAACGATTCTTTCGCCCCCTGACGGCTACCCGGTAAAGTCATTACCAGACTGTTATCAATATAACCGGCTACACCGCGACTTAAAGCCGCATAAGGCGTACGCTTTTGGCCAAAACTGCGCGAGGCTTCCATCAGTCCGGGAATTTCACGTTTTAATAAAGGCTGCAGGGTTTCCACGGTTAAATCTTTTGGTCCCAGACCCGTTCCCCCAACGGTTAAAATTAGCGGATAGTCATTTTTTTGCTGTTCAATCAAGGCCAGTAACTGTTCCGGACTGTCAGGAATGACATGG
Source organism: Acinetobacter sp. YH12201 (assembly GCF_013418145.1). Taxonomy (NCBI): domain Bacteria; kingdom Pseudomonadati; phylum Pseudomonadota; class Gammaproteobacteria; order Moraxellales; family Moraxellaceae; genus Acinetobacter; species Acinetobacter sp. YH12201. Next base: position 31,088 of record NZ_VPCP01000008.1, read on the forward strand.
TAAGCAATATCGCTAAAATTGGCTTCCTGCAAAATTTCCCGCACATTCTGTCCTGCCGTATCCGGTTTCTTTCCTGCAGCAACGGTATCGGACAACACAATGATAGACGCAGGCAGCGCTTCTTTTAATACACGGGTAAAATGGGATTTGCCGCCTTTTTTCTTTTGTAACTTGACCTGATCCAGGCATAAATCTTCCGGTTCACAATGCGGTTTCAACATGTCATACAGCGTTAAACCGGCCAGACTGACTGCGGTTAAGGCTTCCATTTCCACCCCGGTCGGACCGATGGTTTCTACGGTTGCAATAATCTCGACATGGGCATCGAACAGTTCATATTCCACATCGGCACGGTAAATCGGCAGCGGATGACACAGTGGAATCAGCTCATCGGTGCGTTTCGCAGCTAAAATGCCTGCTATCCGTGCTGTCTTCAAGGCATCGCCTTTTTCAGTATTGCCTTGACGTAATAATTCAATGCAATGTGGCGGTGCATGCAAAATCCCTGTGGCTACTGCAGTCCGGTAACTTTCTGCTTTCATCCCGACATTTTTCATTGCATATTTCCTGAATTCATTTTTACTTTAAATATTGCTGTTGACTGACATCTACCCGGGTTCACTCAGTAGATGAAACTGTTTTTAATGATGGCAATGGGCATGATCACCGTGTGCAGGTTGTTTATCTGCATATTGTTTATCTGCATGATGATGGACATGCACCTGCTCCGCTGTATCTTTACGGATACAGCAGCCTTCTACATATTGACTGCTGCCATCCAGATAAAATTCCTCTTTCCATACCGGAACTTCATGTTTGACCCGTTCCACCGCTTCTTCACAGGCAGCAAAGGCTTCGCGGCGATGGGCCGCATAGGCCATGGCAATAATGGCTTTTTCACCAATAGCCAAAGCCCCAATCCGGTGAATCACCCGAACATAGGACACCGCATATTTGGCCTGAATCTCCTGTTCGATCTGACGGATCATTTTTTCCGCCACGGGTGCATAGGCGGTATATTTCAGCGCTTTAACCGCTTTACCTTCATGATGATTACGCACGGTTCCGATGAATACGCCAATTCCCCCACACTCGGGAAAATGTTCGATCGGGTCAAAACTGTCCAAGCTTAAGGCAGTATCCTGAATTCTGCAAAATGTTTTCAATAACGTCATTTCAGCCTCCTGCCACTGGCGATAACAGCACTAGCCTGCTGTCGATGCTTAATTGCGTCTGGCGTGAAATAATGTCTTCACCGATGGCACAGGCACAGCGTTCAATCATGGCAAACGCTGCCGGATAATCTTGCCCTACTTGAGCCAGTACCTGAGCAACCGTGCTGTATGGGCTACACATCATTTCCAGATTTTCCGGTAACTGGCGTTCTACCGCACCAAAGGCCTCAATTTTAATTTTGATCTGTGGCATCTTAACCTCCTATCATGTGCATGCTGATTTTTCGGCTGCTTTTATTCATGCGCTGATTTTCCAAACGTTGTGCTATGGCGTGATAACCTGATTCTTTGTTCCAGATATATTTTGATAACACGGCATGCAAACTCAGCACACTCAAAGGCTCAGAACAACCCAGGGCTTTAATTTCAGTTTTTAGATTCAGGCCTTGAGGAGCAAACAGGCAATTATAAAATTCACCCTGTGCGGTTAAGCGGACACGATCGCAAGTTCCACAAAATGAATTGGTGATGGTGGATATGATTCCAAGCGGATGGCCATCCATAAAATACTGTCGTGCCGGCTCTGAACTGGAGCGTGATAAATCACCTGGCTGTTGAATTACAGTAAATTCAGTACTCAGGCTATCTAAAATCTGCTGTTCGCTGACCACATGTTCTGATGACCATTTACGGTCACCATCCAGGGGCATAAATTCGATAAAACGCAGCATAATTTTTTGCTGAACCGACCAGCGTGCCAAAGGCAGAATTTGATTGTCATTGATCCCGTTCATCAATACACAATTGATCTTGATTGGCAGACCTACCGCTTGTGCTGCATGAATTCCTTCCAGTACGGGAGATAACTCTTTTTGTGTCAGCTGTTTAAATTGATGTGCATCCAGACTGTCTAAACTGATATTTAAATCATCCAGTCCGGCCTGTTTTAAAGCCTGTGCATATTGTCCAAGATAATGCGCATTGGTAGTCATGGAAATGCGTTTTAAACCCAGCTTTTTTAGCTGTTGTAGTTGTGCAATAAAATGCACCACGCCTTGACGCATTAAAGGTTCGCCACCGGTAATGCGAATAGATTCGATGCCACGACGCACCATAAAATCACAAAAATGATAAAGCTGTTCAAAACTGAGCAAATCGTGTTTTTTCATCCATTCAGGGTGTTCCGGCATGCAATAGATACACTTGAAATTACAGCGATCGGTCACTGAAATTCGTAATTTGCGCTTGCTGCGACCAAACTGATCGACAAAACGCGCTTCGGTTTCAAGTTCTGTCATCATATTCATGTTGAACATCCATCTTCGAGCAACTTCCTGTTACCGCACAGCAATTGTGCGCAAGATTTAAAGTGCCCAATCTTGTTATTGTTAGAATTGCAATAAGTGTTCCAAGTTTGTGCCAAAGGCAAAAGATTCAGTTTTAATGCAGAAATTTAAGTTGTTGATGCTGCTGTAGCTCATCCAGTGAATTAATGCTGTGAAAAAACAGGGCACGATTTTTAAAACTTGCCACTTGAGCGTGCAAGTCGGCAAAACAGTGTTTTAGACTGCGCTGTTTTTGTTCGAGATGACTGATGAAGGTAGGTAGACTACTGCGTTTAAGCAGACAAAATGGATAGAGTGCCTTGCCGTTGATTTCCACATAAGCCACCTCTGCCAGACTGTTTTTGGCCAAAGCTTGATGCAACTTGAGTAGAACTCGTGAAGGGATATAGGTCACATCACAAGGGACAAATAGCACATAGTCGGCCTGTACATGTGCCCAGGCACTTTTCATGCCCATCAGTGGACCTAAAAAGCCGCTCTCATCATCCTGATAGCAATCAATACTGGGAATGATTTTCTGGTAAATCGAATCATCCCGGTGACTGTTAATCCAGACATGTGCCACATCGGATTTTAGCTGTTGATGGATTTTGATCAGTTGAATCTGGTCATCAAATTTCTGCAACAGCTTATTGATGCCATTCATGCGCCGTGCCTGCCCCCCGGCTAAAATCACCAGATCGGTGCTCGGATAAACAGCATTTTTTAAGGTTTTTCTCATTCTACCGCCTCCATTTGACAGGCTTTAATCAGACCACGAATTTCAGGCAGACATGAACCACAGTTACCGCCCGCTTTTAAACAGGCAGTGACCTGTTTTTCATTGGTTATATTTTTTTCTTTAATGGTTTCAATAATGCGGTTTTTACCCACCTTAAAACAGCTACATACCAATGGACCTTCATTATTTGCCATCGACATCGGTTGTCCGGCAAGTAATGCCTTGCGGTGCATGGCACTTAAACGTTCACGTTTAAACAGGCTGGCGACCCAGTCACGATCAGGCAATAAAGCCTTGGGAGCAATATATAGGCTAGCAATCAAATGCCCATCTTTCAGCACCACACTGTGACTGATATGGGCAGTCTGATCTTCAATATTCAGCCATTCAAAACTTTCATCCTGAAATGGTAATAGCTCTTTTAACTGCTCTGTGGTCTGGGTAAATTTTTTACGGTCGGCCAGTTCATAACGCACAGCCTTGGCGGTGATGATTTTGGTCCACCACACCATATTCTGAATGGATGATTGCACAATCTTTTCAAAGCCCTGACGTACATAGAGGACGCCTTGCCACTGATTGTAAAATGGCTGGATGATGACTGGGGTATGCTTAAATTCAGGCTCACCGGAAATGGCATCCACCACCGGATTGACTACTTTGCCAATCCGTGCATCGGACGCGACCTGGTCATTCCAGTGAATCGGTGCAAAAACCTGTCCACGACGGATGTTGTCACTGACTGTGGCGCGTAATATACAACTCCCCCATTTCGATTTGACTTCCACCAGCTCGCCATCTTTGGCCCCGTATTTCAAGGCATCATGTGGATGGATTTCACAAAATGGCTCTGCGCGATGACTACTTAAATTGGCAGATAAACTGGTACGGCTCATGGTGTGCCACTGGTCACGAATCCGCCCGGTATTCAGCACCAAAGGAAATTCGCTACACACCTGATTGACGGGATTAACTGCGCTAATGGCAATAAATTGGGCTTTGCCATCCGCATGACTAAACTGACCTTTGGAATAAAGTCGCGCTACACAACCATCTGCCTGATGTTTAGTCCAGACCGGCCATTGCACCGGTTTTAGGTCATCATATTGATTAAAGGTTAAATCTGTTAAGCCGTTTAAATTAAAATAGCGGAAATATGGCGTTATATCGCACTGGCTTAAATCTGCATTTTGATGTGCCGATAAACGGGCATGTTCCAGAAAAATGTCATGGCTATTGTTAAAATCAAAACCGCTAAAGCCCATGCGTTTTGCGACCTGACTGATCGCCCACCAGTCGGCTTTAGCCTGTTCTGGCTCTTCTAAAAATGCACGCTGTCTGGAAATACGGCGTTCAGAATTGGTGACTGTACCATCTTTTTCACCCCAGCCTAAAGCCGGTAACAGCACGTCGGCATATTGTGTAGTGTCGGTGTCTTGGCAAATGTCGGACACCACCACAAATTCACACTTGTCTAAGGCACGTTTGACCTGATCGGCATCGGGTAAGCTCACCACCGGATTGGTGGCCATAATCCAGATGGCTTTAATTTTGCCACTTTCTACCGCATGGAATAGATCAACCGCCTTAAACCCAGCCTGCTTGGCGATATAGGGACTTTGCCAGAAGTTTTGCACCAGCTGTTGATGGTTTTCATTTTCCAGCTCTAAATGTGCTGCCAGCATATTGGCCAATCCACCGACTTCACGACCGCCCATCGCATTCGGCTGACCAGTCATGGAAAATGGCGCTGCACCGAGCTTGCCAATTTTTCCGGTGAATAAATGGCAGTTGATTATGCTATTGGCTTTATTTACCCCTTGTGAAGACTGATTCACCCCCATGGAAAACAGAGTCATTACTTTTTCAGTTTGGGCAAATTTCTGATAAAAAACTTGCAGTTTTTCCAGTGAAATACCGGTACGTACCACGACATCTTCAATGGACGATTCAGTTTGGCTGTGGATCAAAGCTTGCTCTAAGCCGTGGGTATGTGCAGCAATAAAATCTGGGGCAGCATGACCATTTTGCGATAGATATTGCAATAAGCCGTTAAATAACTTGACATCCTGCCCCGGTAAAATCGGCAAATGTAAGTCTGCTGCTTCACAGGTGCTGGTAAAGCGCGGATCAATCACCACCACAAACAGATCACGTTGCTCTTTGGCTTGCATGATGCGTTGATACAATACCGGATGACACCATGCGGTATTGGAACCCACCAGCACCACCATGTCGGTATGTTCAAAATCTTCATAGCTTGCCGGTACAATATCTTCACCGAAAGCACGTTTATGTGCCGCAACTGCGGAAGACATGCAGAGTCGTGAATTGGTATCGATATTGGCTGTACCGAGGTAACCTTTAACGAACTTATTCACTACGTAATAGTCTTCCGTCAGCAATTGCCCGGACACATAAAAGGCAATACTGTCACGACCATATTGATCAATGCATTGCTGAAACTTATTGGCAATTAAATCCGTTGCAGTATTCCAATCGGTCTTTTCACGCTGATTTTTTCTGCCCAGCATAGGATAAAGAACGCGTGTTTCAAGCCCCAGGGTATCGGCCAGATTACTGCCTTTAATGCACAGTTTCCCGTAGTTGGATGGATGATTAACATCCCCTGCAACCGACACTTTTTGCCCTAAAGCAGTGTCCTGCACAGTCGCAGTGACACCACAACCTACCCCACAATAGGGACAGGTGGTATTGGTGATTTTGGTATTTATTTCTGTGGAGCTATGCAGTTCCATAACGGGAATACTATTCATGGATGCTCCTTTCTATCGAATAAATTCACTTGAATAATTTCTTCTATTTTCCAAGCTATCTAAATCTTTAGAGTTCACGTAAGCATGTATTCTGTCGAGGTGGCATGGATGCCACCGTTTCCCATCATTACAGGACGTAATGTATGGGAAACAAAGATTTTTGTTACTTTTGATCTTTCAAAAGTAAGATCATGCCTACGCAATTACTCTTTACTTATTAGTGCAAAGTGTGGCTGTGCAAATATTTAAAATTGAACAAATACCACTTATGTGATTAGCCTGCTTTCTTTAATGCAAAATCTTTACCAAAAAGCAATTTATTACGAATATTACTGATTGGCGTTTGATCAGAAATCAGTTCTGCATACCAGGTACCATCTTCAGTATCACCAAACAGCACTGCACCAATGACTTTATCTTTTTGAATAATAATGCGTTTATAAATCTGACGTTTTTCATCATTCAAGATAATGTCTTCGTAATCGTCCTGTGGTTCACCATTTTCTAAATCAATTCGACCCGCTGAAAATACATCACAGCCACTGACCTTGAGCTGCGTTGGAACTGTCGGTGCTTTAAAAGTTAAGCTGCCGTGTTCGGCCAGATGTGAGGCACAAATAAAGGCTTGACCCCAAAGTGGTTCAACCAGACCGAAGGTTTGATTACGGTGCTCAATACATTCACCCACCGCATAAATACTCGGATCAAAGGTTTGCATGGTGTCATTCACCATCACACCACGGTTACAACGTAAGCCGGCACTTTGCGCCAATGCCATATTCGGACGGATGCCCACAGCAAAAACCACCAGATCAGCATCCAGCACCGTTCCATCTTTCAGCTTGATTTGGGTGACATGACCCTCTTCGCCAATCAGTTGTTCGGTATTGGCTTGAGTCATGATGTTGATGCCCTTGGCTTCAATACTTTGTTTTAACAGGCTGCTTGCACGACTATCCAATTGACGTTCCATAATCCGGTCCATCAAATGCAAAACTGTCACATTCATGCCGCGTTGTTTCAGACCATAAGCCGCTTCAAGCCCAAGCAGACCGCCACCAATCACCACGGCATTCTGTTTAGATTTGCAGTAATCCAGCATGGTATTGACATCATAGATATCGCGGAAACTGATCACGCCCTTTAAGTCCGAACCTGGAATAGGCGGGACAAAGGGTTTGGAACCTGTTGCCAGAATTAGACGATCATAATCCACCACCAAGCCTTTTTCGGTATAGACCTGCTTACGTGGACGGTCAATTTTCACCGCAGCATCACCGGCAATAAAGCGAATGTTTTTATCGCTATACCAGGCATGTGGATGCAGCATGATGTCATCAATGGTTTTATCGCCAGATAACACCGGTGAAAGCATGATGCGGTTATAGTTGCCCCACGGCTCTTCGCCAATGACCGTCACTTCATAACGTTCAGGTGCCATATCCAGTAAGTCTTCCAGACAGCGCATACCCGCCAGACCATTACCTACCAACACCAGTTTCATCTTTTCTTGGGAAGTGCCGTTATTGGTGATATAGGTTTTTTGCGGTGTAGGACTGATCCAGACCTTGCCATTTTCAATCTTGCTTGGGAAAACCAGTAACTTTTGATCTTTATCTTCCAGACAACGTCCGGTGGCCAGACTGAAATGCTGCTTGTAGATGGGAGATGCCACTACACGCTCACCCTGCAAATCGCCAATGATGCCGCGCGACATGACAAAAGCCTGACTAAACGGATCTTGATTGCTCAAGGCATAGACGCGTTTTTCATTACCGACACGGAAAATGGCAATTTGCTGATTTTCAATTAATGCACCTACACCGGTATTCGGGGTAATGTCATCCAGTGCACAAATTTCCAGCCATTCCAGCTCATTGGTTTTATTCATTTCTTTTAAAATTGTCATCATCTTTCTCCTTTATTCTTTTAAGCTTCAACAACAGGAATACGCATCACATCACGTTCAGCCTCGGTTTTTGGACGGATTTGCCCGCGCACCTCGGCGAATTGAATGTGTGGATCATTTTGTTGTTCAACTTTTGCATTGATAAAGGTTACGAAGCGTTTACGGACTTCCGGATCTTCCACCGCGGTACGCCATTCATCTTGATAGGTGCCGACCACATGGTTCATACGGCGTTCCAGTTCAGCAGCCAGACCCAGTGAGTCATTTACCACCACATCTTTTAAATAATCTAGACCGCCTTCCAGGTTGTCACGCCATACCGAAGTACGTTGCAAACGGTCTGCAGTTTGGATATAGAACATAAAGAAGCGGTCGATATAACGGATTAGAGTTTGCGTATCCAGATCCGATGCCAGCAATTCCGCGTGGCGTGGTTTCATGCCGCCATTACCGCAGACATACAGGTTCCAGCCTTTTTCTGTAGCAATCACCCCAACATCTTTACTTTGTGCTTCGGCACATTCACGGGTACAGCCCGACACCGCCATTTTCAGTTTGTGTGGTGAACGCAGACCTTTGTAACGGTTTTCCAGGAAGATGGCCAAACCGACTGAGTCATCCACCCCATAACGGCACCAGGTACTGCCGACGCAAGATTTCACGGTACGCAATGATTTACCGTAAGCATGTCCTGACTCAAAACCGGCATTGATCAGTTTCTCCCAGATTTCAGGCAGCTGATGCACTTGTGCACCAAACATGTCGACCCGTTGTCCACCGGTGAGTTTAGTATATAAACCGTATTCTTTGGCAATTTGACCGATTGCAATCAGGCCCTCTGGAGTGACTTCACCTCCAGCCATTCGCGGTACAACCGAGTAAGAGCCATCTTTTTGAACATTACCCAGATAATAGTCATTACTGTCTTGCAACCCTGCATGGCTTGGCTTCAATACAAAGTCATTCCAGCAGGAGGCTAAAATATTGGCTGCAGTCGGTTTACAGATATCACAACCTAGACCGTGACCATGTTGTCCGATCAAATCATCAAAGGTTTTGATTTCATTGACCCGCACCAGGTGATACAGCTCCTGGCGTGAATAGGCAAAGTGTTCGCAAAGGTGATTGTTTACAGTCACCCCTTGACGTTGCAATTCAGATTTCAATACTTGAGTGACTAAAGGTGCACATCCGCCACAAGCCGTTGCCGCTTTAGTACATTTTTTCAAGGCACCCAGCGAGGTTGAACCATCAGCGATAGCACTGCAAATATCGGCTTTAGAGACGTTATTACATGAACAGATGGTGGCACTATCTGGAAGCAGATCCACACCGCTACCACCCGCTTTGGCCGTAGATTGCGCATAGCCTGGCATGATCAGGCTTTCCGGATTTTCTGGAATTTCCAATCCATTCAGCATCATTTGCAGCAGGTCGTTATATTCTTTGGCACAGCCCACCAGAACAGCACCGAGTAGCTTGGTTTTTTCCGCATTCACCACGATTTTTTTATAAATCATGGCATCTTCATCTGCATAGAAATAACTTAAGGCATTTGGCGTCATGGCATGCGCATCACCCACCGATGCCACATCTACCCCCATCAGTTTGAGCTTGGTGCTCATGTCTGCGCCGGTAAATGAATTGCAAGCCTGATCCATGACATGTTTGGCTGCAATACGTGCCATGTCATAGCCCGGAGCCACCAGACCATAAATTTTGTTTTGCCACAGTGCACATTCACCAATCGCGTAAATGTCAGCATCAGAAGTCTGGCAATAATCATTGATGACAATACCGCCACGCTCACCCAGCGCCAAGCCGCTTTGACGCGCCAATTCATCACGTGGGCGAATCCCCGCAGAGAATAAAACGATATCGGTTTCAAGTTCAGAACCATCGCCAAACTTCATCACATGCGTGGTATTTTCACCGGCTTCGATGCATTGTGTAGCTTTTTGGGTATGAACTTTCACACCCAGATTTTCGATTTTTGCACGTAAAACCTTACCGCCTAAATCATCAATTTGTACCGCCATTAAACGGGGTGCAAATTCGACCACATGGGTTTCAAGATCCAGATCACGCAAGGCTTTCGCAGCTTCCAAACCGAGTAAACCACCACCAATCACCACGCCGGTTTTGGCATTTAAACTCGTGGCACGAATGGCATCTAGGTCTTCAATAGTACGGTAAACAAAGCAGTTTTCACGCTCATTCCCTGGAATAGGAGGAACAAAAGCATATGAACCAGTTGCCAGCACCAGTTTGTCATATGCAATGACTTCGCCATGATTGGTGGTAACGGTTTTATTCAGAGTATCTATTGCAATAGCTTTGGTGCTTAAACGCAGATCAATACCATAGGCATCGGCAAAATCCGCACGACATAAAGTTAAGTCTTTGGCTGATTTACCAGTGAAATATTCGGTTAAATGCACACGGTCATAAGCTAAACGTGGTTCTTCTGCCAGAATCGTGATTTCAACCTCGTCACCTGCATGTTCAAGAACCGATTCAATGAACTTGTGCCCTACCATACCGTGACCAATCATGACTAATTTCATATCAATTCTCCTTAATCCCTTTGCTTAACCTTGCGCCATGTTGTTGCGTTCAAGCACTGCATCTTCAAACAGTTTTTGTTCTTTCTGTTTATGCTCAACCGAGAAGCGAATCATCAGTACAAAGCTTGCTGCAATCACCACCAGTCCACCTAGAGCCATCAGGCAGGTTTGAATATCCAGCATGCCTTTCAGTAAGAAACCTGCTGCCACTGCACCGACGTTACCGCCTGCGCCAATGATGCCAGCAACACCACCCAAAGCATCACGGTCAATGAAAGGCACCAAGGCATAGGTGGCACCACAGGCCATGTGGGTAAACAGTGCAAAAACTGTCATGACCAGAATTGCGAGAACTGCGGTATTCATTTGAGAGAACAAGATCAGGAACAGGCCTTCCATCAAGATCATGCCGAACAGCACTTTGGTACGACCATCCAGGCCTTTTTTAATTGCGACTTTGTCCGAGACAATGCCACCTAAAGCACGGGCAAACAGCGCCAGTAAACCGAAGATCCCTGCTGCCAGTCCTGCTTCTTTGAGGCCAAAGCTAAAGTGTTCAACGTAGTACATCGCCACAATGTTATGAATGAAGATTTCAATACCGAAACACGCAGCATAAGCACCAAATAAAATCCAGACCCGGTAGTTACGTGCAGCGTGCATCAGAATCGCCATGCCGCCTTTTTTATCGCTACCAACTTGAATGCCTTGTGCACGAAGTTCTTTAAAGTTGCCTTGTGGACAGTCCTGGGTGAATTTCCAGTACATTGCACCGACAATCAGCATCATCAAACCTGGAACAATGAGCGCAATTCTCCAGCCCATCGCCTGTTCAACACCAAACATCACCAAGGCAGCAAGCATTAACGGCATCAAGGCTTGAGTTGCACCACCACCCGCATTCCCCCAACCTGCTGATGCAGCATTGGCAGTCCCGACCACATTCGGAGCGAACATAATACTGGTGTGATATTGCGTGATCACGAAGCTGGCACCAATGGCACCAATCAATAAGCGGAAGAAAAGGAAAGATTCATAGCTGTTGGCAGAGGCCACACCAAAGACAGGAATACTGCCGATAATCAGTAATGCGGTATAGGTTTTGCGTGGGCCATACTTATCACATAAAGGCCCGACAATCAGACGAACTAAAATAGTAATTGCGACTGCGGCAATATTAATATTGGCAATTTGATCTTTAGTAAGATGAAATTCACCGGCAATGACAGGCATGAGTGGGGCACAGGCAAACCAGGCAAAGAAACAGACAAAAAATGCGAGCCAACTCATATGGAAGGCCCGCATTGCTGCGCTACTGAAATTGAAAAGACTTATTTTTGTTGCTTTTTTAGCATTTAAATTTGAAGACATAGCCCTCTCCTTCCTGAACTGAACGTATTGTTTTATCTGTCATGCAGATAGCTGCACAGCAGATTCGATCAGAACGGACGTCTTTGGCCGTCTTACAATTTTTGGAGTCGTCTTTGACTCACAAGAGATATAGCAATGCGCGTGCCAATAACTCAGAGAAAACTATAAGTTTATATTTTTTATCATTTTTAATTTTTATTTATAATTTTTCAATGCCAGTAATGGTCTGCTTCTCTATTTTTAACTATGACCTCCTGACTCAGCTCAACAATGATTATGCTTCCTTGTAGCGCATTTTTGCATTAAGACAGTGCGCAATTTGCTCACCGTTCCTTGGTTCAGTGAACTTTTATTGAAATCATAATGATTTAACTCATTTGGCATTTTAATTGCTTTAAATAGATTATGACTTTTTCTTTCAGGCATGGCCTGATGATATTTAGCCCATATGCCAAAACTCAAAATCGCACTGATTGATGACGATCAAGACCGTGCCCATTACATTCAAGCCTCCCTGATCGAACACAATTTCGAGGTCGTGGCCTGCCTCAGCGCGGATCATTTAAGCATGTTCCGCCTCGAACAGTTGCATGCCGACGTGATTTTGCTGGATATGGATCATCCCCATCGTGACATCATTGAAAGCTGTGTCAGCCAGTTCGATCTGCCGACAGTACTGTTCACTAAAAACAGCCACAAAGACACGATCAAAAACGCCATTGATGCCGGGGTTACGGCGTATATTGTCGATGGCATTGACCCATCCAAACTGGACAGCATTTTAGAAATCTCGATTGAACAGTTTAAAAAACATAAAAAATTGCTCGGCGATCTGGAAGACACCAAAAATAAGCTAGCCGACCGTAAAGATGTGGAGAAAGCCAAAGTATTGATGATGCAATTGCACCATCTTACTGAAGATCAAGCCTTTCAGTTACTGCGTAAAAATGCCATGAGCCACCGTATGACCATTGGCGAAATGGCACGGCGTTTACTGGATGCACAGCAACTACTACAAAGCCAATTGAAGGATTAAGCCATGCCAGATTTAGAAAAAACTCAAATCCAGTTCGGCTATATTCCTCTGCTGGATTGTGTGGCCATTCTTTGGGCCAAGCAGCGTGGTTTTTTTGAGGAAGCGGGTTTAGAGGTCACGCTGGTGAAGGAAGCATCTTGGGCCAGCTTAAGAGACCGGTTGGCTTTTGGTTTTTTAGATGCTGCACATTGCCTGTCTGCCATGCTGCCTGCCGCAGCACTTGGTGAAGACCAGCTCGGTATTCCACTCCAGACTGCCCTGGTATTAAGTTATAACCGTGCCTTTATTAGTTTGAGTCAAAAACTGTGCTTTGATCTGAACATTTCCAGTCAGGACAGCGCACAACAATCTGCACAAAAAATCGTCTCTGCCCTACAAGCGCAAAAAAAGATTCAATTTGCCCATGTCTTTAAGCAGTCGATTCATCATTATTGTCTCAGAGAATGGCTCGCCCTTGCCAATCCTGAAATTGCACGAAATATAAAACTGGCCACGCTTCCCCCACCCTATATGGTGCAGGCATTAGCCAATCAGGTCATTGATGGTTTTTGTGTCGGTGAACCCTGGAACAGCCAGGCTGAACTACTGGGAATCGGTCAAATTGTCGCTTCCAGTCAGGACATTATTCCCCAAGTGGCAGATACGGTTTTGGCAGTCACCTGTGATTGGGCAATGCAACATCCAAACACGCATCAGGCTTTAACGCAGGCCATTCAAAAAGCCCAGCAAGAACTGAAAGATTTACAGGACTATGCTGACGTTTGGCAAATGCTGACCGAGTTCAATATTGTGCAATTTCAATGCTCAGACAGCATTCATGTACAAAAATTCCACTCCATTCAAAATATTATCCGCAATTTTGTCGATGAGACATCTGTGCCAAAGGTAGATGATTTTAAATGGCTGACCCAAAAAATGCTGAAATGGGATAACCCAATTCACTTGAATGATGCGGTGATTGAAAACATCAGCCAAAACTGTATTTTATCTTTGACGAAATAAGGCAGCATCCGCATTGCCCCCGGCCACAAAAAATAATCAGAATGCTGGGGTTAAGCCATTCATTTTGATTATTTTATCGCTGTAATCCAGTTTTATGGTTTATTTTCATTTCTGCTGTTTCCCACAAATTTTCTCCATATTTTTACGTTATCTTACGCAAAATTACATAGGGAACATCGAATAATGAAACGCATACAACCGCGTTGGCAATGGAGCACCCTGAGTTGTGCACTGTTTAGTTTTATCTCCCCAAGCTGGGCGGCTGACACGATTAGCGATGCCACAACAAACAGCACGGTTGTTCAAACAGACCCGGTACAGACACTGGCAACCCTAAAATTTCAAGCAACGCCCGCCCAAGCCAAAGACCCGGATATCAGTGCGGTGGCGAAAACTATTGTCACGCGTGAAGAAATGCTGCAATTTGGTGATCAATCCGTGAATGATACCTTACGCCGTGCCGCCGGTTTTCAGATGCCCACACCGGGACAAGGTCCACGTGGGGGTGGCGGTGCTTCAGCTATGCGTTTTCGTGGCGGTGGTGCCCCGGCATTTTTAATCAATGGTGAACCGGTTCAAGGTGGCCCACGCGGTGGCATGTCGGTTGTTGACAGCATCACGCCAGACATGATCGAACGGATTGAAATTACCAAACAGCCAAGTGTCGCTCAGGTTTCTGTGGCATCTTCCGCCGTCATCAATATTATTCTGAAACAACCCTTGGATCATGCCCGCATCAGCGGAACCATTCGTGCAGGATATGGTTTGGCAAAATCTGACCAAAAAGAAGAGGAACGTAAAAATATCAGTGTTCAGGCTGATGACCGGGATAATGCCTGGTTATACAGCCTGTCTGCCAACCAGATGTGGAATGACACCATCTCGATCACCCAGACCCAAAACAGCAGCCAAACCCGCGAACAAAAGCGTATTACTGAACGCAAGTCGCAAATGCTGACACCCCGTGTTGAATATGAACTGGATGACCAGCAAAAACTGGTTGCCGAACTGTTCTATCGTAACAATGAAAGTGACGGCAGCCGTGGCGATCAGACGCAAAATGACAAGAATGACAGCATCCGTTTAAATACCCGTTATGAACGTAAAGACAAGGATAATTCCGACAAAATTCGTCTTTCAGTCGAACAGCAGAACGAAATCGAATCGACCCGGTCACCGCTCTTCAGCAGCTATACCGATGAAACCATCCATGAGTATGGTGTGGCTTATGATGGTGTGCGTAAATTTGATGACACCCGACAACTGAAGTTTGGTACGGATATTCGCTCGAATGAACTTGAAAGTAATATTACCGATACACTCGATGAACAGCATTATGCGCTCTATACCGAAGGTAGTTGGAAGTTTACCGACCGGCAAACCGTGACCTTGGGTGCACGTCAGGAATGGATTCATCGTTCAGGACTTGTGGATTACAGTGACCAGCACTTTAGTCCTGTTTTGGCACACCGATTTGATTTTGATGATCACTGGTCATTACAAAGCAATATCAGCCAGGCATTCCGCAGTCCTAAAACCGACCAGCTGTTACCTACGGTTTCTGTTTCTACCGATAGTGATGCCGGTAGCCTGAACAATCCGGATCGTGGTGGAAACCCCAATTTACGTCCGGAAAAAATAACCGCCTTTGAATCCACCTTAGGTTATAACACCCCGTCAGGTGGCGTCAACATCACGGCATATCAACGTGAAATTGAAGATTACATTGAGAAAGTGATTCGTCAGGAAGGCTCGCGTTTTGTAGAACGCCCGCAAAATCAGGATAATGCCACCACCTATGGGGTTGAAATTGCTGCTCGTTATGCCTTAAAGCAAACTGAAAATGGGCATGCATTGATGTTGAATGGTCAACTGTCGACGGTACGTGCAAAAATTGAAGAGACCAATCATCAGCAACGTTTAGCCAGTGATGTGGCACCTTATACAGCCAGTGCCGGTTTATCTTATAACTACCAGCCCTGGCGTCTTTCCAGCAGTGTGAACCTGAACTATGTTCCTGAATTTACCCGTGCCCTGGATAACCAACCCTATGACCGCACCAGTAATGAACGGGTCAATGTCGATATCAGTATGAGCAAACGCTTTGATGATGGCTGGGCAATGACCCTGAGTGCACGCAATATCTTGAGTACAGATTATAAAGAGCGTTTAACCAATCAATCTGATGGCAGCCTGTATGAATCCCGGGTCAATCAGGCCATTCCAAGTGTACTCCTCAGTGTAGAAAAAAAATTCTAAACGGGGAAGATAAAAAACCGGTGCCAGTCACCGGTTTTTTATCTCCAGATAATGATTGTATTTATGCTGCCCAGCGGAAAAATTTAATCTTCTGGCCGTTGCCAATTTTCTATGATTTCTCAACTAGTCAGGATTTTTAGCTTTACCCTATCACCGCCCTCAAAACTGGTATTCGAGCTTGAATATCAATCTGATGCTTAGGGCTTTTTAATGGTTGATCACCTGAATATGATTCAAACATGCTAAAGTTCGAGAACCTCTTATACATGGTTTGCAAGATAGCCTAGATATGAGTAAATGATGCATCAAAAATAGATAACCGGGCAATATTTAATAAAAAAATTATAAAATTCATTAACTTAAAATGGTAGGTATTTGGTAGGTAGGATTTTTTCCAGCTTCATTCGATACTCCAATTACGGTGAGAGTCACCGATAATATAATGAATGGTAGAAGGAATCGCACCATGGCTTTTAAAAATATTGCAGATCAAACCAACGGTTTTTATATTCCCTGTGTTTCACTTTTTGGCCCAGGCTGTGCCAAAGAAATTGGAACTAAAGCGCAAAATCTAGGTGCCAAGAAGGCCTTGATTGTGACTGATGCAGGTTTATTCAAATTTGGTGTCGCAGATACTATTTCAAACTATTTAAAAGATGCTGGCGTTGACAGTCATATTTTCCCGGGTGCAGAACCGAACCCAACCGACATTAACGTACATAACGGCGTTCAAGCCTATAATGAACAGGGTTGTGATTTTATTGTTTCTTTAGGCGGTGGTTCATCACATGACTGTGCCAAAGGTATCGGCCTGGTGACAGCGGGTGGCGGTCATATTCGTGACTACGAAGGGATCGATAAAAGCACTGTACCGATGACACCGCTGATTGCGATCAATACCACGGCAGGTACGGCTTCAGAAATGACCCGTTTCTGTATTATTACCAATACCGATACCCATGTAAAAATGGCTATTGTTGACTGGCGCTGTACCCCGCTGATTGCCATCGACGATCCTAAACTGATGATTGCCAAACCAGCCAGTTTAACTGCGGCAACCGGTATGGATGCATTGACTCACGCTGTTGAAGCCTATGTATCAACTGCAGCCAATCCAATTACCGATGCCTGTGCCGAAAAAGCAATTACCATGATTAGCGAATGGCTTAGC
This sequence comes from Acinetobacter sp. YH12201, assembly GCF_013418145.1. Lineage (NCBI taxonomy): Bacteria > Pseudomonadati > Pseudomonadota > Gammaproteobacteria > Moraxellales > Moraxellaceae > Acinetobacter > Acinetobacter sp. YH12201. The sequence goes on from NZ_VPCP01000008.1 coordinate 48,422, forward strand.
CCGGCTGTTGCCAATGGTGAAAATCTTGAAGCACGTGATGCCATGAGCTATGCACAGTATCTTGCAGGTATGGCTTTTAACAATGCATCTTTAGGTTATGTTCATGCCATGGCGCATCAGCTGGGCGGTTTCTACAATCTGCCACACGGTGTTTGTAATGCCATTCTGCTTCCGCATGTATCTGAATTTAACCTGATCGCCTGCCCGGATCGCTATGCGAAAATTGCACAGTTAATGGGAGTCAACACTGAAGGCCTGACGGTAACTGAAGCTGCATTTGAAGCCATCAATGCCATTCGTCAACTTTCTGCTTCTATTGGTATTCCATCTGGTTTGGCTGAACTGGGTGTCAAAGAAGCTGATCTGGCCATCATGGCAGAAAATGCGCAAAAAGATGCCTGCATGCTGACCAACCCACGTAAAGCTAACCATGCTCAAGTGGTCGATATCTTTAAGGCAGCATTGAAACCTAATGCATCGGTAGTCGATTTTAAAGCAGCAATGTAATACCTCCCTGTAAGTCTTCTATCCAATTCTTTGACTTACACTTTTAGCAACCCATGTTCGCACTTCGTCAAGAAGTGCGCCAAGAAAAGAAACCATTTCCCTTTTCCTGGCTGATCCTGTGTCCTTGATGACAGGATAAGAACTGTGGTTGCTTTTTTTTTATAAAAATAATTCAATTTGACAAATTACCACTCATCATGAAGGATAAGAGAAAACAGATTCTTCTCTATGAGTATAAAAATGAGCAATGGCAACACCGCCCCACTTTATCAACGCGATATCTTAGGCCCAGGTTATGAACAGGCCACTTTAAATTTCCCGGATGATTATGAAGGTCAGGTTACAGCGACCTTAGTCAGAAAAAAAGCCGACCAAACCACATCCAAAGCTGTGTTATATATTCATGGCTTTATTGATTATTTCTTCCAGACCGAAATGGCCGAACAGTTCAACCAGCATGGTTTTGACTTTTATGCACTGGATTTACGTAAATATGGCCGCTCCATTCTGCCGCATCAAAAATATTATAATGTGCGTGAAATTGCCGAATACGATGCGGAAATTACCGAAGCCTTAAACATTATAGGCGCAGAAGGCCATGATGCCATTTTACTCAGTGGCCATTCTACCGGTGGCTTAACCACCACACTGTATGCGGCACATCATCCAGAGCATCCTTTAATTAAGGCACTGTGGGTCAATAGTCCGTTTTATGATTTCAATATGAACCCGATCAAGAAAAAATTGGGCATTCCCAATTTAAGCCGGGTGGGTAAGGTTTGCCCGGATTTAAAATTTCCCAGTGAGCTGAACAAATGGTATGTTCCCAGTCTGCATAAAAATCTGCATGGCGAATGGGACTTTAATCTGGACTGGAAACCGCAGTCTTACCCTCTGGTTCGCTTGAGTTTTGTTCGGGCCATTTTTGAAGCACAGAAAGAAATCCATCAGGGAGTCAGCTTAACGGTACCTGCTTTGGTGATGCATTCCGATCAAAGCAAAAATCCAAAAAAATGGCATCAATATGCGCAAAGCAGTGATGTGATTCTAGATGTCAAACATATCGACAAATATGCCAGAAAAATCAAAGGTGATGTCACCATTGCTAAAATCAAGAATGGCTTACATGATCTGGTCTTGTCGGAAAAATCGGTACGCCAGAATGTCTATCTGCGGCTGTTTGAATGGCTAGAAATTAAAGGGCTGTAAATATATCTTACAGCTCTCAGGCATCCTTATATTTCAGCAGGGTTTGATGCACAGGGTGCGTTTTGGGCATGAGCTCAATCAGGCGTTCAACCGCATCAATCGCCTCAGGGAATCGAGCCACATGTTTTAGCAGCACATCGGTTTCATTGGCTTTAAAAATGGCATCACTTAAACGTGATTCCAGACAATCGCGCCAGGCACATAAAAAAGGACTTTCAGTTTTGGCTAGAAATACGCCAGTACACAGTTTTAAGGCCGAATCGATATAGCCGGCATCCAAAGACTGTTCTGTCAATAAAAAGTCAGCCTCGACATGTGCCAATAAACGATAAGGTCTGGAACCCAGCATACCGCCCAGTACATCACGCAACTGCGACATTTCCGCCTTTAAGGTACCTATACTGACTTTTCGTTCTCCGTATAAAGCCTGATGCAGGGTATCCAGACTTAAACCTTGCGGACATAATGCCAGGATGGTCAAAATTTCAATTTGGCGGGGGGTCAGAACCAGTACCTTGCCATTAAACAAAACCTGAGGCACGGAAAAAGCCCGGATAAACAGACGCTGCTTTTGGTATTCCAGCAAAGCCGATTGAATAATCGAAGCACAGCGTTCCGCTGCAAGTAGTCCCAAACTGTTATGCTTTTGCCAGGTAGTCGACAGGTCAATCACCCCTAACACCTGCTTGGAATAAGGATCAATAATCGGGGCAGCATAACAGACCCAATCATGAATGGAAGGCATATAATGTTCATTGGAAAACACACAACTCGATTGCTGGGTTTTTAACGACAGTGCCAAGGCGTTGGTTCCGACCAGTTCCTCGCGCCATTGCCCGCCTTCAATAAAATGCACACTTTCTGCTGCACGCTGCATTTGTGGACTGGAGGCTGACCAGATAATGGTGCTACCGATATCCCCGACTGCAATTACCATCGAAGACTGTTCGGCAATATGCTTTAAATCCTGTGCGCAATGTTGCAAGGCATTTGCCAAAGCCGAAGGATAGGTTTCTTTTTGTAAGTGAACCAGTGGGGCAGCCAAGCGATCCTTGGGAATTTCGGCCGAGGATGAACGTTGCCAAGAACTCGCAATACTTTGACCCAGTTGTTCCGCATGTAAGGCAGATAAACTGCTACTTTGCCTAAACTGATCAATTTTATGCCTTTTTTGCATCAAATTTTGTTTTGTCATCATTCCTTATTCTCACAACAATTCATGATTTACATCCACTGTAATCGCTATTTTTTATGCTGGATTGAAAAGATTGTAAACCTTCTTGTATCCAACCTTTCTCCAACCTTATTCAGGTTATGCTAATCATATAATGTACACAAGTACCTTATATACCAAAGCTGTAGATACGGTTTTAAGACACTAAAATAAGCAAAGGAAATACATATGCGTTACGTCGATCCTAATCAACCTGGTTCAAAAGTTCAGTTTAAAGCCCAATATGAAAACTTCATTGGTGGACAATGGGTAGCGCCTGTCAAAGGAGAATACTTTGACAATATTTCGCCTGTAGATGGTAAAGCTTTCACCAAAGTTCCGCGTTCTAGCGTTGAAGATATTGAGCTTGCTCTTGATGCTGCACATAAAGCCAAAGCACAATGGAACAAGTCATCGCCAACGACCCGTTCCAATATCCTGTTAAAAATTGCCGACCGTTTAGAAGCCAATCTGGAGCTTTTGGCAGTTGCTGAAACCTGGGATAATGGTAAGCCGATTCGTGAAACCCTGGCTGCCGATATTCCTTTGGCGATTGATCATTTCCGCTATTTTGCCGGCTGTATCCGTGCACAAGAAGGCGGCATTTCAGAAATCGATGAAGATACTATTGCTTACCATTTCCATGAACCTTTAGGTGTAGTCGGACAAATCATTCCGTGGAACTTCCCGATTTTAATGGCAACCTGGAAACTGGCACCGGCTCTGGCTGCAGGTAACTGTATTGTTTTAAAACCGGCTGAACAAACACCGGTCAGTATTCTGGTACTGGTTGAACTGATTCAGGACCTGTTGCCTGCAGGCGTATTAAACATTGTAAATGGTTATGGCGTTGAAGTGGGCCGCCCATTGGCTACCAACCCACGTATTGCCAAAATTGCATTTACTGGCTCAACAGCTGTCGGTCAGCAGATCATGCAATATGCCACCGAAAATATTATTCCGGTAACCTTAGAGCTAGGTGGTAAATCACCAAACATTTTCTTTGAAGATGTTATGGCTCAGCAAGATGACTACCTAGAAAAAGCGCTAGAAGGCTTTACCATGTTTGCCCTGAACCAAGGGGAAATCTGTACCTGTCCATCACGTGCTTTGGTTCAGGAAAGTATTGCAGACCAGTTCCTGGAACTTGCAGTAGAACGTGTGAAACGCATTAAAACCGGTCATCCACTGGATACTGAGACCATGATTGGGGCACAGGCTTCTCAAGAACAGCAAGACAAAATTCTGGGATGTATCGCAACCGGCCGTGGAGAAGGTGCTCAACTATTGACGGGTGGTGAAGCACGCCATGAAGTTGGCCAAGGTTTCTACATTGAACCGACCATTTTCAAAGGCACCAATGACATGAGAACGTTCCAGGAAGAAATTTTTGGACCAGTACTCGCAGTGACCACCTTTAAAGATTTTGATGATGCCATCAAGATTGCCAACGATACCATTTATGGTTTAGGTGCTGGTGTCTGGTCACGTTCAGCGCATACGTCATATCGTGCAGGCCGTGCGATTGAAGCAGGTCGTGTATGGACCAACTGTTATCATATCTACCCTGCACATGCTGCATTCGGTGGTTATAAAAAATCAGGTATTGGACGTGAAAACCACAAGATGATGCTGGATCATTACCAGCAAACCAAAAACTTGCTGGTGAGCTATGCCACCAAGCCAATGGGCTTCTTCTAAACATAACGTTGTATCAAGTATCTCAAAAGCGAACTTCGGTTCGCTTTTTTGCTTTAAATTGCAAACGATCAACAGAGAAATCTTCATTTTTCTGACTATTCAGGCTAAATTGCTATGATTCCTTCTCTATGAAAACAAAAGCATGATAACTATTCCTCCAGACTTTCCTGACACCATTTATGCCATTCAACATCTTGCCTTTGAAGACCTGGGGGCATTTGAAGATGTCTTTTATCAACTCGGTTTTCGGGTACGTTATTTTGAAGCCGGTGTAGATGATTTAAGCAAAGCATTGCAGCATAAAGGTCTCACCATTATTTTAGGTGGACCGATTGGCGTGTATGAAACAGATGACTACCCTTTCTTACAACAAGAAATAGACTTACTTAAAGTTCGCCTAAAAGAAAACTTGCCAACTTTAGGCATCTGTCTAGGTGCTCAACTGATTGCTCATGCCCTGGGTGCCAAAGTGTATGCAGGACATCAAAAGGAAATTGGCTGGAGCCAACTCAGTATTACAGATTGTGCAAATAATCTGCTTAAGCCATTAACTGGAACTGCTGTATTACACTGGCATGGCGATACCTTCGATTTGCCTGAACAGGCTACATTATTAGCAGGTTCAGAGATTTATCTTCATCAGGCATTTTCTGTGGGGAAAAATATTCTGGCCTTACAATTTCATCTTGAAGTGGCCCCAGAAAGTCTGGAAAAATGGCTGATTGGCCATACCTGCGAATTAAGAAAAGCTAACGTTAATATTCCGGCTTTGCGAGCCGACAATCAACGCTATGCCACTGCATTAGCATTGCAGGCACAGGCTGTATTGCAGGCATATCTCAAACAGATTTCAGCAATTTAAAGTAAAATTTCAACCAATAAAAAAGCACCCTCTCAAGGGTGCTTTTTTTATTAGCCAATTCAGGCTTATTTTTTCGCAGGAACAGAAGCTTCAGTGGTAATGTTTACCGTGATTTTATCGCCCACATTTGGTACATAAGCCCCTACGCCAAATGCTGACCGGTTGAATGAAGTCGTGGCATTGAAACCAATAGCCTCTGCTTTAGTCATTGGATGTACACCTTGTTTATTTAACACTGCATCTAAAACTACAGGTTTAGTCACATCTTTCACTGTAAGGTTACCAGTGATTTTGTATTTGTTTTTACCTAATGCCTGAACTTTAGTACTTTTAAATGTGATGTTTGGATACTTCGCTGCATCAAAAAAATCTGCTGTTTTTAAATGCTCATCCAATGCTTTTACGTTGGTATTTAAACTCGATAAAGGAATAGTCACATTCACAGATGAATTTGCAGGTTTTGCATTATCGACGTTAATTGTACCTTGAATGTCGCTAAAGTTTGCAGAAGGCGTAGAGAAACCAAAGTGACTCCAGGAAAAAACAGTTGCTGTGTGGGTTGGATCAATCTGATAGGCAACCGGTTTTGCCATAGTAAAAGTTGCCACTGATGCAACCGCCAGACCTAAAGTTAGTGCTTTAAAATTCATGTCTTGTTATCTCGCATTGGAATGATTATTAGTTTATACCTTTCTTATTTTAATTCACCGATATAGATAAAACGATATGTTGCAAGAATAGAACAATTACCGGTTATCTAGCTCCATAAATGAAATGATAAGTTGACAAAAACAACTAAACATGCGAAAAGACATTTTTGGTTAAACGATGTTTGCACATGCCACGGATTGTTACCGTCCCACTCAGCTTAGAACAGCGTGCACAACTAATTCTCCTGACCAAGCATGCAGCACATTGGCGTGAAAGACAACGTGCCCAAACCATTCTCTGGCTTTCCGAAGGTAAAACTGTTGCCGAAGTTGCTGCGTTACAAGAGCGTATCCCAGAAACCATAAGGCTACAACGCCGACATTGGGAGCTACATCAGTTTGAATCGATTCAAGAAGGTCATCGCTCAGGCCGTCCCAATACACTGACCTCAAACTATCAGGCTCAAATCTTAGAGTGGGTCAACACAAGCCCACTCAATGCAGAACAAATCCGAGTCAAACTGCATGAAAAACACGGTGTGTCCGTGTCTGTTGAAACTCTTCGCAAGTTTTTGCGAGATTCAGGCATGGTCTTCAAACGCACCCGCCACAGCTTGAAAAAAAAGAGACCCGACCGCATTTGGACAAGCGCAACAGCAGATTGAAGCATTACGTGAGCAAGCGGCACGTGGTGAAATTGTATTGGGCTATGTCGACGAAACAGGATTTTCGGCTACGCCAGATAACCGTTATGCGTGGACAAAGATAGGCGATGTTCATGCGGTTGATGCTGTAAGACTAAAGCGAGTTAATGTGATGGGTTGTCTCCTGTCAACGGGTCATCTGATCACCAGTTGCCTACAGGAATCCGTTAACAGTCGCTGGTTTTATGCCTATTTGATGGGTGTAGCAGCACAGGTGAAACGCAGCTATCAAGTTCCTTTGGTGTTGATTGTTGACAATGCCTCGATTCATCGCAGCAAACAGATGGTAGATTGGCGCAAGCTTCTTGTACAAGAGTATTCAACGACTTTGTATTTTCTACCTGCGTATAGTCCTGAGCTGAATAGAATTGAGATGGTTTGGAAGCAGATGAAGTATAACTGGCGGGATTTTAAGGTGATGAAGGCAGATCAAATAGAGCGTTGGGTTGGGCAGATTTCAAAGGGTTTTGGTAATGAATACATGTTTACTTTTTAGTTGATACTTATGGTCACCTCATCTTAATATATTGATCATCATCATAATTTATTTTAAACCCTGATTCGCAATTTTATGTCTTTATCACTTGTTTCTGTTTTTATTAAATATTTAATACAAAAATATACAGTTTATAAAAATCATGATCAATTAATGAAAAGTACAGCCCATCTATTCGTAACTGTTCACATTTTTAAATATCCAAAATAATAAAAGCCCCCATTGGGGCTTTTTAAAGATGTTTCATCTTTATAACTTTTCAACCAAAATACGGTCGATTTGCTTTAAACCGGTATGCTTTTCATGATTCTTACGGCGGATCTTGATCACCTTGTCTTCCTGCAAGTCTTGCAGCATGAGTTCCACAGCAACCATAGCATCAAGTTCAAGGTCTGTACCAATCCATTTCTGTTCACCAGCATCCATCAGGACAATTTCATCATTAATCTGATCATAAAGGCTCATATTTTCCTCACTTGGGGCAATCATGCACCCCGGGCTGAATACTGTATGAATGAATTAATTTTAAACCTAGACGTTTAAATCATTCGTTACAAATCGTTATTTCTGCAATGAAAAACGCCCCTTTTGCTGGGGCGTCTTTTTAACCTGCTAATCGGATTGATTAAGCGGTAATGTCTTTTACTGCTGCAACAACCGCTTCAGTGGTAATATCGAAATATTGGTACAAGTCTTTCGCAGGTGCAGATTCACCGTATGTAGTCATACCGATCACTCGACCATCCAGACCCACAAATTTCCACCAGTAATCCACATGCGCAGCTTCAACTGCGACACGCGCACGAATATGAGATGGAAGAACCGCTTCACGGTAAGCAGCATCCTGTTTCACAAACTCTTCGGCACATGGCATAGATACTACACGTACACCATCAAGCTGTGCATAAGCTTCCATTGCCAATGAAACTTCAGAACCAGTCGCAATAATAATCGCTTTTAATTCACCTTTTTCTTCAGCCAGCACATAACCACCTTTAGCAACGTTCTCAATTTGTGCTTGAGTACGGGTCTGGAATGGCAAGTTTTGACGAGAGAAAATTAATGCTGTAGGACCTTCGCTACGTAACAATGCAGATTTCCAAGAAATAGAAGCTTCTACAGTGTCACATGGACGCCAGGTATTTAAGTTTGGTGTGCCACGTAAAGAGGCGATCTGTTCTACCGGTTGATGCGTAGGACCATCTTCACCCAGACCGATTGAGTCATGGGTATAAACATGGATGACACGCTGTTTCATCAATGCAGACATACGCACTGCATTACGCGCGTATTCCATAAACATCAGGAATGTTGCAACGTAAGGGATGAAACCGCCATGCAATGCAACGCCGTTGGCAATTGCAGTCATACCAAATTCACGTACGCCGTAGTGAACATAGTTACCCGCTGGATTGTCTTGTACGCCTTGCGCACCTTTCCACAAGGTCAGGTTTGAACCTGCCAAGTCAGCAGAACCGCCCAAAACTTCTGGCAACAATGGTACAAGTGCTTGAAGTGCATTTTGGCTGGCTTTACGCGTCGCAATAGTTTCAGCTTTTGCATTTACTTCAGCGATATAAGCATCTGCTTTAGCGACGAAGTCAGCCGGTAATTCACCGCTTAAACGACGTTTAAGTTCAGCCGCTTCAGTTGGGTATTTTGCAGCATATGCAGCAAAAGTTTCATTCCATGCAGATTCAGATTGAGCACCTTTGTCTTTGGCATCCCAAGCTGCATAAACGTCAGCAGGAATTTCGAATGGACCTTCAGTCCAACCCAAAGCTTCACGCGTCAAGGCGATTTCGTCATTACCCAGTGGTGCACCATGACAATCTTCTTTACCTTGTTTGTTTGGTGAACCTAAACCAATAATTGTTTTACAGATAATTAAAGTCGGTTTAGCCGTTTCAGCTTTTGCTGCAACAGTTGCTTGACGGATCGCATCGCTATCGTGACCATCCACTTTAATCACTTGCCAACCATAAGCGTGGAAACGTTGTTCTGTATCGTCAGAGAACCAGCCTTCAACTTCACCATCAATAGAAATGCCGTTGTCATCGTAATAAACGACAAGTTTACCCAGACCCAAAGTACCTGCAAGTGAACATGCTTCATGAGAAACACCTTCCATCAAGCAGCCATCACCTAGGAAACAGTAAGTGAAGTGGTCAACCACTTTGATGTCGTCTTTGTTAAATTGAGCAGCTAAAGTTTTTTCAGCCAGCGCAAAACCAACCGCATTGGCAATACCCTGACCCAATGGACCAGTCGTGGTTTCAATCCCTGGTGCATAACCTAATTCAGGGTGACCTGGAGTTTTAGAATGTAACTGGCGGAAAGATTTTAAATCTTCAATAGAAAGATCATAACCGGTCAAATGCAATAGTGCATATTGCAGCATAGAGCCATGGCCGTTAGACAATACAAAACGGTCACGGTTGGCCCATTGCGGGTTTTGCGGGTTATGATTTAAAAATTCACGCCAAACGACATCAGCGATGTCTGCCATCCCCATCGGAGCACCTGGATGTCCTGAATTTGCTTTTTGCACAGCATCCATTGCCAATACACGAATTGCGTTTGCAATACGACGTTCGTTAAGCGGGGTTGTCATAGGTCAGAGTCCAACTAAATCGTTTAAAGAATATGATGAATAGGAAAATTCAAAGCTGGCTATATTGTCTTAAAAAAACAGCAAAGGGTAAAGTCTAATAGCCAACATTTCGGCATTTATTCACCACTGGACATACTTTAATGCAGGCAGAGCTCAATTTCACATCATTTGCAGCGACTTAGCGCATGATTAAATACCTTGGCTTATTTAATCTAAAATTTATATATGACACTTTAACCATTATTAATTGCATGAGCGTTGTTTCACCAGTTGCTTTTATTTCTTTATGTGGAAAAAGATCAAGAAGATCCAACAATGATGAAAAACCTCTACTTTGGCTATTGAATATAGGCTTTAAAGCTTTTCCTCATTTACAGAATCATTTTATTGTTTATGCTTTGATAAATACCCGCTACAAAATTACAGGGTAAATTAAATTTTTGGCCTTACCCAATTGATGAATAAACACTCAAAAGCTTAAAAAATGAATTTGATTCACTTTAAACAAAACTAACTGAAAAATTTAATTCCTTTTAACTGTATCGCTTCACTCTTATAAAGTTTCATCCCGTCAGGCTTTTTTCAAAATGATTTTTTGTCGAAGTTAATATATAACAATAATATATAGGACTTACGCATTGACGGATTCAAAAAAGTATTAAAATACTTTATAAAGTATCTGTGATCAGACGAATTAAAAATGCTTCTACAGCAACTTGTACTCTACCCATTTATATGGGCTTTCTCA
>NZ_VPCP01000091.1:0-11303 GCF_013418145.1 Acinetobacter sp. YH12201
TTCGGTAAAAACTGGTCGAGGTACGCCAACCAAGCGTTTAAATTCAGAATCTGAAAAACGGTTTAAGTTCTGATATCTCATGAAACTTAGATTGAGGTGGTTTTGACTTTCGCAAGAGGTCTATTATTTTACTTATCATATTATTTTAAAATCATTTTTTACATCATATACTTGATACTTAAATTCTAAAAAATAATGAGCGCCTTAAATGGACATGCTGAACTCTCCTTTTTTTGAACTCTCTCCCGTTGCCATGTGGCTGGAAGACTATAGTGAAATCAAAAAACAATTTGATCTTTGGCGTAGTCAGGGCGTGCAAGATCTGTTCAGTTTCCTGCAAGAAGATGAATCGCGTATTCTTGCATGCGCAAAAAAAATTAAATTATTAAAGGTCAATTCTAAAACCCTTGAACTTTATCAGGCCAATGACTTTGAACATCTATCGCAAAACCTGCAATTAGTCTTTAAAGAAGATATGGCAAAAACCCATATCCACGAACTGGTTGCGTTGTGGAATGGTGAAACTCGTTTTTCCAATTCTGCAGTAAACTATACCTTGACTGGAAAGCGCCTGGATATCCAGCTCAAAGGCATTGTACTGCCGCAACATGAACGGGATTTATCTCTGGTATTAATTACCACCGAAGACATCACTTCTTACACTGAAGCCTGCCGTAAGGAAGAACGAAGTCGCCATCTGGCAGAGGCACGCTTTACTTATTCTCCAACCTCTCTTTGGATAGAAGATTTCAGCCGTATTAAAATTAAACTGGATCAATTGCGTAAATTAGGCATTGAAGATTTTGCCACCTTTCTGGATGTGCATAGTGAGTTTGTCATTGAATGCATCAAGGAAATTAAAGTCATTGATGTCAATCAAGCCACCCTCGATTTGTTTGGTGCAGCCAGTAAAGAGATTTTATTAAAAAATCTTCATAAAGTTTTTGCTGAGGAAATGGTTCGAACATTCCGGGAACAATTGATTGAACTGTGGAACGGTCATCTGCATCATCAACGTGAAGTAGTCAATTACGCAATTGATGGCAGCATTCGCCATGTACTGCTGCAATTTACCGTATTTCCGGATTATCTGGATGACTGGAGCATTGTACAGGTTGCCCTGACTGATATTACGGCGCGCAAAAAAGCTGAACATTATCTTGAATATTTAGGCAAACACGATGTACTCACCCAACTGTACAACCGTTCTTTTTATGTGGCAGAACTGAACCGGCTTGAACGCAATTTATTACATCCAATTTCGTGTATTTTTATAGATTTAAATGGACTGAAAATACTGAATGATAGCGAGGGACATGACGCAGGTGACGGTGTCTTACGGCGTATAGGTAACATCCTGAACCAGCTAATTCAGCATACGCCCTATTCTGCCTCACGTATTGGCGGAGATGAGTTTGTAGTCCTTTTACCGGGTGCAGATGAGGCAGCCTTACAAAACTGCCTGCAAAGTCTGCAGGAACTTTTGTCGGTGGACAATCAATTTTATGCCAATCAGCCGATCAGCCTGTCTATAGGTCATGCGACAAATTTGCCGCATGAACGGATTGAAGATATGCTGAAGCGTGCTGACCTGGAGATGTATCACCAGAAAAAGAATTACTATCAGAACCATGATAGACGAAACCAACTTTCTGACTCGAATTAAATATCCAAAACACCGGTTTAACTGCAATAAAAAAGCCATGGTCAGACCATAGCTTTTTTATTTTTTATATGAAGAACTTAACGCTTGCCCATGGAGCGGCGTGTACCACGTGGTGGCATCCAGGTACGATCAGCATAGCGCTGCGGTTTAGGGCGTAAATCTTCCAAGACTTCATCGGAAGAATTCTCATCTGCCTTTTTCATCGGGAAAGGTAAATTAACCAAGGGTTTTTTCTTGGGCGTATTTTGGGTGCTCATATGATTCACTCAAGGATTTCTGCAGCATATTGTACGGAAAAATGCTTCTCAGTGCGAGATAGGATTTTAGCTCATGGTGCAATCACTTGAGTCAATTGCTTTAGTTATGCCAGCGATGATCTGTTTTTAACTGCATCGTCATCAGCATTGACCACATCAGCCCCTATATCAACGCTATTAATGCATTAAAAATATATAAATATCATCTCAATTCCTGCCTGTTATTAACCTACAAAAACTTTATCCATTAGCAAAAACAGCAGCTTACATAAAATTATTTTTCTTCATGTTCCTGAAACAAAACAGTTAAATTTTTACATGAATACTACCCGATTAATATTTTTGAGTAACAAAATGATTTTTCTCTAAATATAGAATAAGAAATGTGAACAAAAAAAATGAATAATCGCAAAATGGACATGGAGTCCCTGAATGAAAAAAACGTTATTTTGTATGATGTCATCTCTTGCTGCCCTACCCGCTGTAAGCTATGCAGATTCCTCTTATTTTAGTTTAAAAGATGGCGATGGCTTTAAACGCTTTTCTGTTTCTGTCGGTGCCCTACATGTCATGCCGCAGGGTAAAGCCCAGCCCTTTCAGGTGAATACGGCTGTTAAAAATGGTGAAGTTTCCAAGAATGGCGATATTCAGGTCGATACTGTATTAAACAACCTAGATCCGGAGGTCAATCAGACTGCACTTGCCACCGTTTTAAGAGGTTTGGGCTTTTTTACCGGAGGTCAGCTTGGAAGCGAACTCAGTGGCAGCTCACAAATTTATGGGCTGGAACAATGGGATAACCCAGGTACAGGCCTAGAGGCCGATGATGTCACCACACTGGGGATCATGACCAATTACTTCTTTACAGATAACCTTTCCTTTGAAATCAAAGCCGGTATTCCGCCCAAAGTTGACTTACAGGGTAAAGGAAAGATTTATGCACCCTTCTCGGCTGTAGCAACACCGCAAATTGGTAACTTGCCCTTAGAATTCCTCAATATTGATTTGCAAAACAATATCTTTATTACCGATTTAGAAGCTCATGGACCTGCTGCCTCGGCTCGTGCCTGGACACCGGCCTTTGAGTTCCAGTATCACTTTGGTAAAACCGGAGTCAATAAATTCCGCCCTTATGTTGGTTTAGGTTTGATGTATGCTTATTTCAATGAACTGGAAATCAATCCGCGTACAGAACAGGACTTGATTGCAGCTGGTCATATGATTGCCAACATCAAACAAGGCAATGCAGGAGCGTCACTGGAAGGAAAACCAAGCAAAGCCAATCCTCAAGTCGAGCTCGAAGCGACCGATACGATTGCTCCAATTGCAACTGTCGGTTTTACCTATGATTTTAATGAGCGCTGGTTTGCTGTAGGATCGGTATCTTATGCACATCTGAAAAATGAAACCACGATTACGGTAGATGATCAACAATTAGGTAGATTAATTACCTCCAAAGCAGATATTGAAGTCAACCCGATACTTGCTTATGCGGGGATCGGTATGCGTTTCTAAGTTTTTAATAATCCAAAGACGGCTTTATGTCGTCTTTTTAATCTTTATAAAACTTTCTATAACTTAATTTTATCTTTTGTTGAAATTTAATTTAATCGCCTCGTCCTTTATAATCGAATAACATAGCCACAACACAACTCCGCATGGATGAAATATGTCAGACACCCGTTTTTCCAAACCTCTGATTTACATGTTAATTGGAAGTGCCGTTATTCTGGCTTTATCCTTGGGTGTCCGTCATGCATTTGGTTTATATCTTGTTCCTATGAGCCATGAGTTTGGCTGGGGACATAATGTCTTTAGTCTTGCCATTGCCATGCAAAACCTGATTTGGGGTGCAGTACAACCCATTACCGGAGTTTTTGCCGATAAATATGGCAGTAAAATTGTAGTTGCTATTGGTGGTGCACTTTATACCCTTGGCCTGTTACTGATGGCAGTCAGCTCCAGCGGCTTGCTGCTGAATTTAAGTGTCGGTTTAATTCTGGGTCTTGCCCTTTCTGCGACCTCTTTTCCCATATTGCTTTCTGCTGTGGGGCGTGCCGCACATCCTGAAAAACGCAGTCTGGCGATGGGTATTGCCAGTGCAGCAGGCTCTTTTGGTCAATTTATCATGCTGCCATCGACCCTGCTGCTTTTACAAAGTGTCGGCTGGTCAGCAGCATTGATGGTCAGCGCCATTTTAATTGCTTTCATTATTCCATTGGCGTGGACTTTAAAAGCGCCTGCTTATACGCCTCCGAATGTTTCGGCTGCCATCCCAACACCGGCATTAAGTGTCAAAGAAATTCTGAGGATTGCCAAAAATCACAAACCGTTCTGGTTTCTGTCTTTAGGCTTTTTTGTCTGCGGTTTTCAGGTGGTGTTTATTGGTATTCATTTACCTGGTTACCTGATTGATCATGGTTTTGATGCCACCACAGGCACAGTATTTCTGGCTCTGGTCGGTTTATTTAATATTGTCGGTACGTATACCGCAGGCTGGCTGGGTGGAAAATACTCCAAACCTCACTTGCTGATGGGTTTATATGGCCTGCGTGGTATTGCCATTATTGGCTTTTTATTGCTGCCTTTGAGTATCTGGACAATTTACAGCTTTGGCATCATTATGGGCTTATTGTGGTTATCTACGGTTCCCCTGACTAACGGCATTGTGGCGAATATGTTTGGGATAAAATATCTGTCCATGCTCAGTGGCATCGTGTTCTTTACCCATCAGGTCGGCTCGTTCTTTGGTGGCTGGCTGGGGGGTGTCAATCATGACATGACCGGCGATTACAATATGATCTGGATGTTTTCTATTCTGTTAAGTGTATTTGGGGTTCTGGTTCATTTCTTTGTCAATGAGGAGCATGTGGTTCATGACTGATTCTATGCTTGGACTCAAAATTTTGGTTACCGCAGCAATTGGCCTGTTGTTGGGAATTGCGATTATGCTTTGGGTCAAAACACCACAACTGTTTGAGTATTTCAATCAGGCCTTTTGCGCGCATTAATGCTGAAATATCAGCAGTGAAAACAGCAAAAAAACCGCTTTCTTTTGCTGTTTATATTAAAAGTTTAACAATCATAGATTTAAATATTTTTCACTGGGATTTCATAAGCTTAGAAAATATTTTGATTTTATCTTTTGTTCTGGATTGCTTAGATTTTACTTCAACGTAAAAAACATCAGAGCAAAACAATGACGGCACTCACCCAACTTTCTCAGGCAATACATGATGCACCGCGCTGGCATCAGCCAGAACAATTTCAAAACCCGCAAGATATTTCTATTGTGCCCTTAGAGGGTGAAGCTTTAGGGGCTGTGGTTTTTGGTCTGGATGCACGTAAAGCCCAAGCGGGTGAAACCATTTACCGCCTGAAGCAGGCACTGGCCGAACATCTCATTTTAATTTTCAAAAACCAGCGTCTGGATGATTTACAGTATTTGGCCTTTGCCAGCTATTTTGGTTCCATTTTCCGCCCGAGTGCAGATAATCCGGTACTTGCCACCCAAACCGAAACCGGTACACCACCCGATGTCGTGCCCGTTTCCAATGCTGTGGGACAGGGTGACTACACCGGCTATGGTGAACTTTCGCCCCATGCCGATCACCAATGGACGCCACAACCGTCTTTTGGTTCATTGCTTTATGCCATTGAATTACCAAAAGACGGCGGGCAAACATCCTGGTTTAATACCATCCAGGCTTATGATGCTTTAGATGAAGCAACCAAACAGCATATCGATCAATTACAACTGATTACCTATAACCCCTTTGTTCGTCGACAACACCTGAAAGACAATGACAATAATGGTTATGGCAGCAGTCCTCTATATCGCTTTAAAGATCAGCCGATTATTGGTCATGCCTATCCTCATCCACTGGTGCGTACCCATCCTGAGAGTGGTCGTAAAGCGCTCTGGTTAAATACCCATTCCGAGGTGGAACTGGTCAATTATGATGATCAGGCTGGCAGTGAATTGATTGCTTCATTGCGCGAATATCTGTTAAAACCTGAATTTCGCTATGAACATCAATGGCAACAGGGCGATATCGTATTTTGGGATAATCAGGTTACCCTGCATTCACGCAAACCTTTTCCCAGTGAGCAGCGCCGTTTGCTAAAACGCATCAGTCTGGCAGGCGGTCGGCCTTATTAAGGGATTCATCCATCTGAAATAATAACAATAAACAATAGCTGAAAAATTACTCCGCAGCATCATGACCTCATCTACATTTACGAAGATGCAAAACCGTAAATAAAATAAAAAATGCGTCATGATGCTGCAATTTTTTATTAACCCCCTTACCTTAGGATAGGCTCCCTCTGCTTATCAGTAACTAGCGTGCGATACATCACATCAGGGATCATTTTCAATGATGGTCATCTTGTTTAAATATTTACGAGTTAAATTAAAAAATAAAAGCCCATCAAAAGTAATTACTTGGGATGGGCTTTTTCATATTTGCAATATGTATTGCAGGAAAACCATACAACAAGGTCAATCCGACCTGTTAATCTTGCCCGGGCTAAAACTCAAATATTTTTGGATCGTTTCATCATGTCATCCCCTGTTCCCACGCTGTCAAATTTCAGCTTGTTTAAAATATTCCTCAGATTAGGCTGTACGGCATTTGGCGGTCCAGCAGCCCATCTGGTGTTTTTTTATCGGCGTTTTGTGCAACAGCTTGGTTATCTGGATGAGCATCAATATGCCCATCTGCTGGCCTTGGCACAAATTTTACCTGGACCTAGCAGTAGCCAGCTGGGTCTTGCAATTGGTTATCAGCTAAAAGGTTATCGGGGTGCGCTACTGGCATGGCTGGGCTTTACTTTACCTTCGGCACTGCTCATGACCCTTGCGGCAATGCTGGGTATTCAATTTTCTGGTTATTTTTCTGTCGAATTTTTCCATGTGATTCAACTCATTGTATTTAGCGTGGTGGCATGGGCATTCTGGCAAATGTTACGTAGCTTTTGTAAAGAGCAATGGCAGTATGTATTAATGCTAATGTCGGGCTTATTTGTCTATCTAGTTCCCATCAGTATCAATCAGGTTTTGGTGATTCTTTTTGGTGCTTTGGCAGGACTGATTTATCTGCATTATTTTCCGCAAAAAAATACCCCTAAACCCGTTACGGGCATCTCAATCACAGCTAAAAAACCTTTCGCTTATCTCTGGCTGATTTTATTTACCTTGCCTTTTGTACAGGTTCCAGCGCTACAATATTTCTTTCCCAGTATTTGGCTAGACAGTTTTACCGATTTATACCGCACGGCTTCTTTAGTCTTTGGTGGGGGGCATATTATTTTGCCATTTTTACAGCAGGACTTTGTGGCATCGGGCTTGGTCTCCCAGCAACATTTTGACCTGGGCTATGCCATTGCCCAGCTGATGCCAGGCCCATTATTCAGTTTCGCCAGCTATCTCGGTGCTTTATTACCTTTAAGTTCATCGCCAGTACTGAATGCCGCCTTTGCAACCGTGGTCATTTTCCTGCCTTCTTTTCTGCTGATCTTTGGCGCTTTACCTTACTGGTCACGCTTGATGCAATTTTCAGGTTTATTTCAGGCTCTGGCTGGCGTGAATGCCGCTGTGGTGGGCCTGTTATTATGCCTGGTGGTGCAGATGGGGCAAAAATATGTACTGTCTGGCTTAGATGTGCTTTTTATTATTACTGTCATCGCATTGCTTAGGAGCAAAATTCCAGTCTGGCTGAGCTTAATCAGCAGTTTCTTCAGTTATTACGGATTATTATGGTTATTGGAGCATTATGCCTTTTTCTCATAGCCTATAGAATCCAGTGATCCACTCTCTATTTACCCAGATTTTTTATCATGCAGCATTCGCTTACTTAAAGTGGACACTGTTTACTTTTAATCACTCAATCTCTCTATTTTCTTAGTCTATTTCTAATTAGCTTATTCAGATATCAATTTAAATTATTAATCAGGAAAACAGAATGAATACTGTCAGCTTTTCAGATTGTGTCCAAATGTGTATGACCTGTTCTTTGACCTGTACCACCTGTGCAGCTGCCTGTCTGGATGAAAATGAGATAGAGATGATGCGTGAATGCATTAAACGCTGTCTGGACTGTGCAGATATGTGCAACTTATGCGCTCGATCTGAACAAAGAACCTCTGCCTTTATGCAGGAAATTTGTCAGCTCTGTGCTCAAATGTGCGATTACTGCGCCAAAGAATGCAGTAAACATGAAGCAGAACATTGCCAGCGATGTGCCGAAACTTGCCAGCAATGTGCGGTAGAATGCCGTAAAATGGCAGCCTAAATCCAAGCAAGTGATAAGCAAAATAGGAACACTTGATCTTGCGGGTTTGCACTAAGCGCTATTCTCACTCTCATCCACTGATGAGATATTTTGTCCTACAAAATAAACAAAAACCCGCAAGCATTCACTTACGGGTTTCGCATCTAAAATTCAGAAAATCTTAGAATAAACGGTTCATAC
Organism: Acinetobacter sp. YH12201; assembly: GCF_013418145.1. NCBI lineage: Bacteria > Pseudomonadati > Pseudomonadota > Gammaproteobacteria > Moraxellales > Moraxellaceae > Acinetobacter > Acinetobacter sp. YH12201. The sequence goes on from NZ_VPCP01000091.1 coordinate 8,400, forward strand.
CATTCAAGGTTGCTACACGGTACGCTTCCGCCATGGTCGGATAGTTAAAGGTAGTTTCAACAAAATACTTGATGGTATTGTTCGGGCTATTCATCACAGCCTGACCAATATGGATAATCTCGGCAGCGTTATTACCAAAGCAATGCACCCCTAACACTTCTAAGGTGTCACGGTGGAATAGAATTTTCAATTCACCTACGGTGTCACCGGTAATCTGTGCACGTGCTAGATGACGGAAAGATGCCTGGCCAACTTCGTAAGGAATTTTTTCTTCGGTCAATTGCTGTTCAGTCTTACCAATCGAAGAAATTTCCGGAATGGTATAAATACCTGTTGGAATATCCGTTACGGGTTTAACGTTCTCTTCACCGCTCATGTTTGAACCAGCGCAACGCCCCTGGTCATAAGCAGCAGAAGCCAGTGATGGCCAACCAATCACGTCACCGGCAGCATAGATATTTTCCACTTCAGTCTGGTACTGATCATTCACAGTGAGCTGACCACGACTGTTTGGGGTAATGCCTACATTTTCCAGACCTAAACCGTCAGTATTCCCCGAACGGCCGTTACACCACAAAATGGCATCGGCTTTAATTTTCTTGCCGCTTTGCAAATGCAACACCACATGATCATCAAATGTCTCAAGATGATCAATTTGTTCATTATGACGAATCAATACACCCTGTTCACGTAAACGGTAAGATAAGGCATCAGAAATTTCATCATCCAAATAGCTGAGCAATTTAGGCTGGGTGTTAATCAAATCAACTTTATGGTCCAGACCAATGAAAATGGATGCATATTCACAACCAATAACGCCGGCACCATAAATAATGATTTTTTGAATTGAATAATCCAGATCCAGAATTTTGTCTGAATCAAATACACGTGGATGATTGAAATCAAGCGCCGCCGGACGGTATGGACGTGAACCTGTCGCAATAACTAATTGTTGGAAAACAATTGTTTCTGTTATGCCTTCAGGGCTAAAGATCAATACGGTATTTTTATCCTGGATATAGGCACGACCATGATAAATATCAATCTTGTTACGGTCATAAAAACGCGAGTGCGTTTCCACCTGTTGCTGAATCACTTTATGGGCATTACGCAGCACCTGTTTCATGGTGAACTGTTTCCATTCGCCCACTTTCTGGAACATCGGGTCACGCTGGTAACGCAAAATGCTCGATACAGTTTGACGTAATGCTTTACTTGGAATGGTACCTACGTGTGTACAGTTACCACCTAATTGTTCACGCATATCAACAATTGCAACACGCTTGCCTGATTTAGCAAGTTTCATTGCCGCGCCTTCACCCGCAGGGCCTGAGCCGAGAACTACCGCATCGTATTTAACGAAAGTTCCACTAACGACCTCTTTTTTACGTGGCATTCAACGCTCCTATCTTCAATATTGGTCTATCTTGGCTATATTATGACGTAAATACTCGCAATTTTCTGTATTTACCTCACATATATTAAGTGATGACTACATTTATTAAATGAATATCCTTTTTACCCCATTTAGATTCAAGTCCGTTATAATGAGAGACCTAATATATCTAGTATCTCCCCCGTCAAAAAACAGTGGAAAAGTTGAATATGTCTGAAAACCGTAAACCTGAACAGGGTGTCAAACTTCGTGGCGCAGAGAAAGTCGCTCGTATTCCTGTAAAAGTTGTACCTACGGTTGAAACGCCACGCAAGCCGGACTGGATCCGGGTAAAAATGGCGGCTCCTGAAGAAGTTCAACGTATTAAAACCACGCTGCGTGAGCAAAAATTACATACGGTGTGTGAAGAAGCCGCTTGCCCGAATCTGCCAGAATGTTTTGGTGGCGGTACCGCAACCTTTATGATTATGGGTGATATCTGTACCCGTCGCTGTCCTTTCTGCGACGTGGCACATGGTCGTCCAAATGCCCTTGACCCTGACGAACCGCGTCATATGGCCGAAACCATTGCCAATCTGGGTTTAAAATATGCGGTTATTACTTCGGTTGACCGTGATGACCTTCGAGATGGCGGTGCACAGCATTTTGTAGACTGTATTAAAGAAGCCCGCAGTTTAAGCCCGAATACCTTATTAGAAATTCTGGTACCGGATTTCCGTGGTCGTATGGACATAGCGCTTCGCATCATGACCGAGTGCCCACCGGACGTATTCAACCACAATATTGAAACCGTGCCGCGCCTGTATAAAGCGATGCGTCCAGGTTCAGATTATCAGCATTCTTTAAACTTACTGAAAATGTTTAAGGAATACTGCCCGGACGTTCCAACCAAATGTGGCTTGATGGTCGGTATTGGTGAAACTGAAGAAGAAGTGATTGCATTGCTGGATGACTTAAAAGCACACGATGTCGATTACGTGACTATTGGTCAATACTTACAGCCTTCTAAAGAGCATGCACCGATTGACCGTTTCGTGACTCCAGAAGAATTTGAACGCTATACCGCCCACGGTCAGAAACTTGGATTCAAGAATATCTGGGCAGCCCCTATGGTTCGTTCAAGTTACTTTGCCGACCGTCAGTATTATGGTGAACCAGTTCCTTCGGTACGTCGCAAAACTGATCCTGCAAAAAAAATTGCGGTGCAGACCATTGAAGCTTAATTGAAGATCAGCCTGAAACTAGGCTGATCAATAAATGCCTATCTAAATTTATTAGGGCGTGTCCTCATTTGGCCTTGCACCAAATAAATATGCAGGCTATACGGATCATAGATTTATAATTGCGTGCTAGTTTATCAAATCGAGTTGCAATAGCACGAAAATGTTTTAATCTCGCAAAAGCATTTTCAACTAAATGTCTTAATTTATATAGATATTTATCAAATTCCTTATTCGATCTCTTACTGTTTGATCTCAATGGAATAATGGGAATCATATTCTTGTTCT